>JANPDB010000732.1:0-6950 GCA_031431255.1 Acidimicrobiia bacterium
CAGGCCGAGCGCCCGACCACGTGTTCCCGACCCCACCGTTGCGGAGATCCACGCCTTCGAGACGCCATCGGTCAGCGCGGTGTAGATGCCGTAGAGGGCAAAGATCGGCCACACCCACGCGGCGTTCGTTGCCAGTCCGAGTCCGAGATACGAGACGCCGAAGATGGCGAATCCGACGCCGATGATGGCCTGCTTCGGCACGCGGTCGGCGAGCACGCCTGCGGGATAGCTGGCGAGCGTATAGGTGAGGTTGTACAACGCATAGGCCGCGATCACTGCAGATACGCTCAGCCCGAGGTGCTTGGCCCGGACGATGAGCAGCGCGTCGGAGAAGTTCACGAACGCGAAGGCGGACAGGATGGTGAACGGACCCCAGAACGCCTTCGGCAGACGAGTAGTCCCCGGACTCTCCATGGACGCTGCACGCTGATCGCGGATCGCCGGTCCGGCCGAGGACTCGCGCACGAACGTCACCGCGGCCGCACTCAACACCGCCGGGATGACCGCAATGACGAAGACAGGCCGGAAGTGACGGTCGAACAACTCGAACAAGCCGAGACCGAGCAGTGGTCCGATCACTGCGCCGGCGGAATCCATTGCTCGGTGGAAGCCGAACGCGCGGCCGAGGTGTTCACGGGGAACGTCGTCGGCGATGAGGGCGTCGCGAGGTACGCCGCGCACGCCCTTGCCGAGCCGGTCGAGCATGCGGGCGAAGAGGACCAAGGGCCAGACCGTCGAAACCGCAATGAGTGCTTTTGCCGCCGCTGCCGCGCCGTACCCCGCGCCGATGAGCGGCCGCCTCTCCCAGCGGTCGGCCAATCGCCCCGAGACGATCTTGGTGAGCGCGGCGACTCCGTCGGCGAGTCCTTCGATGAGTCCGACCACGGCGACCGGAGCGCCGAGCGCGCCCGTGATGAACAGCGGAAGGATCGGATAGAGCATCTCCGACGCGGTGTCCTGCAGCAGGCTCACGACCGAAAGGGTCTTGAGGTTCCGGGTCAGCCAGGCCCGGTGGTCGACTCGTGCGCTCGGTTGGTTCACGGCGCAGCCCTGCCGCTGCCCCGCCGGGTCGCGGCCGCCGGTCGAGGCATTGTCATGATCCGGCCGGGGTCACCGTCGGGTCCTTGCTCTGCCACCGCTTGGCGAACTCGGTCGCGGCGATGTACGCCAGCGTGATTGCGACGAGCGCGGCCAACACGCCTGTCGAGGGCCGGGTCAGGCCCAGATCTCGGGCCAATGCGGTGAACGGGAGGGCGACGGTGATGGCGGCCACGGCGGCGGAGGCGGCGATCAGGACCGTGGCAGGACGGCTGCGCCAGGCGCGTCGGCGTGTGCGGAGCACGAGCATCACGGCCAACTCGGTGGCGGTCGATTCGATGAACCATCCCGTCCGGAACAGGGAAGGGCCGGCGTCGAAGACGAGGCGGAGCACCGCGAAGGTCATGATGTCGAACACCGAACTGATGAGTCCGAAGGCAATCATGAAGTTGCGGAGGCGGCGCGTGTCCCATCCGTGCGGGGAGGCGACCATCTCGGGATCGACGCGGTCGGCGGCGATGGTCATGCCCGGGATGTCGGAGAGGAAGTTCAGGAGGAGGATCTGGCGGGGCAGCAGCGGCAGGAACGGCAGGATGATGGCGGCGGCGGCCATCGAGAACATGTTGCCGAAGTTGGCCGAGATCGTGACCTGGACGTACTTGATGGTGTTGGCAAACACGCGCCGCCCTTGGCGGATGCCCTCGGCGATGACGCCGAGGTCGTTGTTGAGCAGCACGATGCTCGCGGTATGCCGGGCGATGTCGACGGCGGTGTCAACCGATATGCCGACGTCAGCACTCCGTAGCGACGGCGCGTCGTTGATCCCGTCACCGAGATAGCCGACGGTCCAGCCGGTCCGCCGGAGCGAGGCAACGATCGATTCCTTGTGCAAGGGGTCGATCTCGGCGAACACCGCCGTCTCGCCGACGAGGGCGTCGAGTTCGTCCGCGCTGAGCGCGTTCATCTGCGCGCCTACGAGCAGCCTGCCGGAATCGAGCCCGACGGCAGCCGCGATGTGGGCGGCGGCGAAGCGGTTGTCACCCGTGATGAGCTTCGTGGCGACGCCGAGCGCAGCAAGCGCAGCGATGGCCGGGGCGGCGTCGGGCTTCGGCGGGTCGGTGAAGCAGAGGAACCCGCGGAAGGTGAGCGACGACTCGTGTGTCGGTGTCAACGTCGACGGTGCGTCGCCCGTGAATGCGCGAGTGGCCACGCCGAGTACTCGCAGGCCGTCGGCCGAGAGCTTCTCGAATCGCTCCACCAGAGTTGCCCTCTCCTCGGGAGTCGTGGCACAGGCGCCGAGAACAGATTCGAAGGCTCCCTTGGCGATGAGCATGGGGTCTCCATGCTGTTCGATGAGGACCGACAGCATCCGGCGGGTGAAGTCGTACGGGAGCTCGTCGATCAGGCGGAACGGTTCATCGTCCGGAGCGTTCATCGCCGACAAGGCGGCGTCGATCGGGTTGACGAATCCGCGTTGGCTCGTTGCGTTCACCCATCCCAGATAGCGCACGATGTCGGACGGCTTGCCGTCGGGATCCTCGGCACCGGCGAAGGAGATCGATCCCTCCGTGAGCGTCCCGGTCTTGTCCGTGCAGAGCACATCGATCGCTCCGATGTCCTCGATCGCATCGAGTCGTTTCACGATGACCTGCTGCCGGGCCATCTGGCGGGCGCCGTGTGACAGCGTGACGGTGACGATGGTGGGAAGGAGTTGCGGGGTCAGGCCGACGGCGAGTGCAAGGGAGAAGAGGAACGATTCGAGTACCGGGCGGTGCAGGACGACGTTCACCACGAAGATCCCCACAACGAGCGTCGCGGTCACCCGCATGAGCAGGAAGCCGAAGCGACGCAGACCCAGCTCGAACGATGTGGGGACGTGGGCCTGGGTGATGCTGGTGCCGACGCGACCGAACTCGGTGTCCTCTCCGACGGCGGCGATCACCGCCGTTCCGGTGCCGCTGGCAACGTGGGTGCCGCACCACACGGCGTTGGTCCGATCGCTCAGTCCGGTCGACGCGGGGAGTTCGCCGGGATGTTTCTCCACGGGGAAGCTCTCACCCGTCAGGGTCGACTCGTCGAGGAGGAGCGCGTCCGAGTCGATCACGCGGGCGTCGGCGGCGATCACGTCGCCCGCTCGAAGCACGAGGACGTCTCCGGGAACGACATCGTCGAGGGCCACCTTGGCCTCGACGCCGTCGCGGAGCACCGTGGCGTGGGCGCGAACCGCGGCCATGAGGTCCTCGACGGCGCGTAGCGCACCTCGTTCCTGCACATATCCGAGAACCGCGCTGGCGACCGTGATCACCAAGATGATCGTGCTGTCGATGGTGTCGCCCAGAGCCATGGAAAGCACGGCGGCCCCGATGAGCAGGAGAACGATCGGATTCTCGATCTGGCGAACGGCGAGCTTCCACGTGGCCATGCGTCCCGGCGCGTGGAGCCGCACGCCCGTCGACCTGGCCGACGCCTCGCCGCTGGTGAGTCCGGTTGGGCGCGAGGCGAGACGCTCGACGAGACCGCCTGCCTCGCCGGACCAGAACGACTCGGCCACTGATGTTGCAGGGATGGCCACCCACCCATCCCACCAGGTCGGACGGCTCGCTCCCTAGAGCCGTTCGTCCCGCGACGCCCGGCCCGTCTGTCACGCTGAAGAGGTGTTCGGGGTGTCCACGGTGAGGGTTCGGGTTCGGGCGGGTCGGGGTGACGGGCACGCTCGACGTCACCGCAGAGTGCGCGTCCTCCTGGTCGCTCTCCTGCTTACCCCGGGTACCGGCCGTGAGGTGTCGGGCGCCCCATCGAAACCAGTTGCGTTCTCGACTTCGTCGACCTCCGCGACTTCCTCCGCACCGACGATCACCGCCCGCGGAACCGAAACACGGCCCCACGCCGTCCGAACGACGTTCTTCGACCGCGGCGTCCGCCCACTGACCGTCGGAACCACGACGACACCCGTGAGGAGTTGGGGCGTCGTAAGCGCACCTACCGATGGGCGCGGGCCGTTCCCACTCGTGGTCGTGCTGCACGGCGCGCACGCCTTCTGTGCATCGGGTCGGGCACGTGAGTGGCCGTGCCCGGACGGTACGGAGGTCCCGAACCATGACGGGTTCTCGTGGCTCGCCGAGGCGCTGGCCCGTCAGGGCTTCGTCACCGTTGCCATCGGCATGAACGCGGAGTTCGCCCGACCGGCCGAGGAGGTCGGTGCAGTCACCGCATCGCTCGTCGAACGAGATGTGCTCGCACCGCTCTCGGTTCCGGGAGCGAAGTACGCGTCGTGGCTGGATCCGGAAGTGGTTGACCGGTCGAAGGTCATTCTCATAGGTCATTCGCGAGGGGGAGCGGTCGCCGCCGTGCTCGGACGTGGCGATCCGGGGCGTCGATTGTCCGTGTCCGTCGCCGCTTCGGTGCTGATCGCTCCCACATCCGACACTGTCAGCCCCGAGCTCCTTGCCGATGTGCCGTCTGCTGTGCTGATCGGGACCTGCGACGGTGACTCCGGGGTGGACGGTGGTGAGTTCCTGACGGCGGCGATGCCTCGCGTCCGTCGCAGTCCGATCGCCCTGTTCCTGATGCGCGGCGCTACGCACAACGCAGTCAATGAACGACTGAGTCCAGAGTCTCCTGATCGGGCGAACCCCGATTGTGCCGACGACGTCAGACTCGATCCGGACGCCCAGCGAAAAGAACTTGCCGGTCTTGTACCGCAAGTCGTACGCGCGCTGATCGGTTATTCGGTGGCACCCGCGTCCACTCGGTCGCTGCTCGATGTCACGCGCGCAGATGATCGACTCGCGCCGGGGATCCGACTGGTGCAGCTCGATCCCACGATTCGACGTCGACCCCTCCTCGCTCCGTCGGCCGGCTGGCCGATCTCCGGAGCGAAGGCCACCGGACTGCGTATCGTCCGATGCCCGGCCGGCATGTCGTCGCCGTTTCTTGCTCCCGGCACGGAGTCTTGCCACCGCGTGGAACTGAGCGAGTTGGTCGGCCGGCCGGCATCGCTCCATCTCGACTGGACGGCCGGAGGAGGGACGCTCCGGGTATCCCACCGGCGCTTACCCGCGGGCGCCGTGCTGGTCGTCCGGGCCTTCGTCGATCCGCTGAGCGTTGCTCCCGGCACGGACATCGCGGCGACCGTCACAGGCTCCGACCCCGGACAGGCATTGCCGCCATGGTCCGCGCAGCTCCGGTTTCCGGCCGCCTCGGTCGGGGCGCCGATCGCCGAGGCCGGACTGCGGCGCGGGGCAGTGCTGTGGTCGGAACGTCGTATCGTCCTGCCGTCGGCCACATCGGCCACGACGCTGACGATCACCGGCCCAGTCCCCGGGGCGCTCGACGTCGTCGGGATCGAATCGGTGGCGACCCGATGACCCGACGACTCGATGACCCGATGACTCGAGGCGGCCGCGGCGTTACTCGATCACCTCGAACGTGAGGCCGGCATCGGCTCGCAGCGCGTCGAGGAGCGCGCCGTCCATCGCGGTCGACGGCGTCCAGAAGCCGCCGGGCGTCGTCCCCCGGTCAACGCCAACGAGCGTGAGCGCGGCGGCAACCATCATCTTGGCCGTGGATCCATAACCCGGATCGCGATCCCCGGTGACCTTGACCGTGATGCGTCGGCCGGACTTCGTCTCGCCGAAGAACCGTAGGTCGAAGTACCCCTTCGCCTGCGAGGCAGGGGACGGCCCTTCGCCGGGTTTTGGAAGCACGAAACGGGACAAAGCGCCCCGCACCGGACCGAGGAGCGACGCCGCCATGAAGCCGCCCATCGCGCCGGCCACACCGGACGCCTTCGCAGCACCGAGGGGTCCGGTTCCGGTGAGCATCGCCTCGTCATAGAGGAAGCCCTCGCCCCAGGGTCGATCGAGCAGGGCATGACTGCGCTGCACGATCTTGGTGTTGATGCCCGCCATCACGAACGGCGCGACCCATTGGCCCGACAGATCATCACGCTGAGGGAACGTGACGTTCGGCTGGGTCGGCCCAGTGCGGAGATGGGCCGGAGCCAGGGCGTAGGGGTTCCTCATGACCTCGCGAAGGTCAGGGTTCTTCGACATCTCGGCGACGACGTTGAGGAGACTGGCGATCGTGCCCCCGCTGGCCCCACCACGCGCTCCGGCGAGCCGCATCCCGATCCGGGTGCAGGGCTCGCCGAAACGTTCGACGCTCTCCTGCTGGGTGAACCAGACGCCCATGTCGGAGGGGATCGAGTCGAAACCGCAGGAATGCACGATCCTCGCGCCCGAGACCGTTGCGGCGATCGTATGGGCATCGATCATCTGTCGCATCCACTGCGGCTCGCCGGTGAGATCGAGGTAGTCTGTCCCTTCCTCTGCGCAGGCCTGCACCAGGTTCGAACCGTGCAGGGCGTAGGGCCCCACGGTCGAGGCGATCACCCGGGCGCGCCGGGCGAGGGCGCGCATCTCGTCGAGATCACCGGCGTCGGCCACGATGCGATCGACACGGGCGAGGGTCGCGGCGGCGACCTCGGCGAGTTTCGCTGCGCTGCGGCCGGCCATCGCCCACTGAAGCTTCCGGTCACCGCGCTCGACAAGATGCCCGACGACGATCTGGCCGACGAAGCTCGTGGCCCCGAAGACGATCAAGTCGAACGGGCGTTGGTCACGATCGGGAGTGCTCACCCCACAAGCGTGCCACCGTTACTGCGACGGGGCGCCTCCGTCCGCCGCATCGAACGCGTCGGTCACCCATTTCCAATGCATCCGGCCGTGTCCGGCGTTGGCGGCGAGAACGCCGCCGATCGAACCGTCGGCCCACGGAGCGCCCGGGAGCTTCTCGCCGAGTTGGTCGTCACTGAGCTCCGACAGGAGGGAGAGGGTGACGGCCCGTGACTCCTGTCCGAGCGCCACGACCTCGTCGAACGACTTCCCGGCGTGTTTGCGCTGCCATTGGTC
>JANPDB010000733.1:0-7842 GCA_031431255.1 Acidimicrobiia bacterium
GCCTACGCCATGCCCGCCCTCGGCGCCACGCAGCGCCTCGCGCACTTCCGTGATCTTCTTGAAGAACTCGGCCGACTCTCGCACCTCGTCGGGGTTGGTGCGGTCACCGAGATCCACGTCGATCACGTGCGTGATGCGTCCCGGTCGGGCCGACATGACCACCACCTGGTTCGAGAGGAACACGGCTTCGGGGATCGAGTGGGTCACGAAGATCACCGTCTTGCGGGTCTGCGCGCAGATACGGAGCAGTTCGGCCTGCATGTGCTCGCGGGTCATCTCGTCGAGTGCGCCGAATGGTTCGTCCATCAGCAGCAGCGGCGGATCGATGGCGAGGGCACGGGCAATGGCGATGCGCTGCTGCATCCCGCCGGAGAGCTCCCAGGGATAGTGGTCGCCGAATGTCGGCAGCTGGACGAGGCGGAGGAGTTCTTCGGAGCGCGCTCGCCGTTTGGCTTTGTCCCAGCCTCGGAGCTCGAGTGGAAGCTCGATGTTACGGTGGACCTTGCGCCATTCGAAGAGACCGGCCTGCTGGAAGGCCATTCCGTAATCCTGGTCCTTGCGGGCATGAGCGGCGTCTTTGCCATTCACGGTGATCGTGCCCGAGGTCGACGATGTGAGATCACCGATGAGCCGCAGCAGCGTGGACTTGCCGCAACCCGACGGTCCGATGAGCGAGACGAACGAACCGGGGGTCACGGTGAGGTCGACGTCGAGCAGGGCATCGACCTGGTTGGCCTTGCCGGGGTTGAAGATCTTCGAGACGCCACGGACGTCGACGGCTGCCGCGCACGGTGATGAGTTCATGCCAGCTCTGCCTTCGGGCGGTTGCGGAGGAGGAACTTCTCCAGCAAGGCAATCAAGGCCGCGACGATGAGTCCGAGCGCCGCGGCGCCGAGGAACGCAGTGAACACCCGGGCGGGATCTCCGGTGGCCTTCTGGAAGTAATCGAGGATGAGGCGCCCAATACCGCCGGCCATGCCCGACGAGATCTCGGCAACGATCGCCCCCACGATCGAGGCGGCGGCGGCGAGCTTGAGTGCCGGGAGGAGATAGGCGACGGCGGCCGGAAACCGGAGTTTGACCAGGGTCTGCCACGAAGACGCGGCATAGCTGTACATCAGTTCGAGGGAGTGGGGCTTGGGCGACTGCAACCCGCGCAACGCTCCAACAGCGACGGGAAAGAACGACAGATAAGCGCTCATTGCCGCGACCGACATCCAGGGCCGTCCCTGGAACCCGCCGATCCTGATCTGGCCGACCAGCCCGACGATGAGCGGGGCCAGGGCGATGAGCGGCACGGTCTGCGAGAGGACGACGTACGGCGACCAGGCACGCTCGAGGATCGTGAAGCGCTGCATCACGACGGCGAGCAGCAGCCCCACCATGACACCGATCACGAAGCCGGCGATCGCCAGTCGAAAGCTGAACCACATGCCCGAGACGACTGCGGCGAAGACGGTCCGACCGTTCCCGCGCACTTCTGGTTCGGCGAAGCGGCGCAAGACCGTCCAGAGGTGGGGCATCGAGGCGTCGTCGGTACTGATCGGCATCCGCCAGCCGAAGACCGTCGAGTCAGCTCCCCCGAGTGCCTTGACGCCCTGCCACAGAAGCACGAACAAAGCCACACCGACGAAGCCCAGGATCATGTCGCGGATCTGCTTCTTTCGACGGCCACTGGCGGCAGCTGCAGCGATCGCCCGCAGTTCGTCGGCTGCGCCAACGGCGAACGTCTCAGCCTGGCTCGACGAAAGGGACGAGAGCGACATCGAAGGATCAGGCTACCTATCGCGGTGTTTCGGCGCTGTTGCCGAAGCGTTCCACAAACCAGCCGTTCATGACTTGGCCGGGCCGCCCGCGTTGATCGCTGGGATCACCGCGTTGCCGTATGCCGCAAGAGTGCCGTCCATGTCATCGTGCTGGAGATAGACGGAGAACTGATCGACGCCGAGCGCCCGTAGCTGCTCGATTCGGGCAACCTGCTGCTCGACCGTGCCGATGAGGCAGAACCGGTCGACGATCTCGTCCGGCACGAAGTTGGCGTGGGTGTTCCCGGCCCGACCGTGCTCGTTGTAGTCGTAGCCCTGGCGACCCTTGATGTAGTCGGTGAGCGCCTGCGGTACGTTCCCTCCACCGGAGTCGCCGTAGCGCTCCACGATGTCGGCCACATGGTTGCCCACCATCCCACCGAACCACCGGCACTGGTCGCGACCATGGGCGTTGGCGGCATCAGAACCGTCGGTGACATAGGCGGGCGCGGCCACGCAGATGGTTATGGACATCGGATCGCGGCCCGCCGCCGCGGCAGCATCGCGCACGGCTTTGATGGTCCACGCCGTGATGTCGGGGTCGGCGAGCTGCAGGATGAAGCCGTCGGCGACCTCACCGGTCATGGCGAGCATCTTCGGGCCGTAGGCGGCCAGCCACACTTCCAGTTGCGAGCTGCGGACCCAGGGGAAGCGGAGCGTGGAACCCTTGTAGTCGACGGCCTTGCCGCCGGCGAGATCACGGATCACGCCAATGGACTCTCGCGTCTCCCTCAACCCGACTGGAGCACCGTTGATCACGCGCACCGCGGAGTCGCCGCGACCGATCCCGCATACCGTGCGGTTGCCGTACATCTCGTTGAGTGTGGCGAACACGCTCGCCGTGACGGTCCAGTCACGCGTGGCCGGGTTTGTCACCATCGGTCCGACGATGACGCGCCTGGTCTCCGCCAGGATCTGGCTGTAGATGACGTAGGGCTCCATCCACAGGATGTGGGAGTCGAAGGTCCACACGTGGGAGAAGCCGAACGTCTCGGCCCTCTTGGCGAGATCGACGACGCGCCATACCGGCGGGTTGGTCTGAAGAACGACTCCGATGTCCATAGGTACACGTATCTTTCGGCTCAGTGCGTCTTCGGGAAGCCGAGGTCGACCGAAGACTCGCGCGGGTCGGGCCAGCGGCTGGTGACCGCCTTCGTTCGGGTGAAAAAGTCGACACCTTCGGGTCCGTACATGTGCCGGTCGCCGAACAACGAGGCCTTCCAGCCGCCGAAGGAGTAGTACGCCACCGGAACCGGGATGGGCACGTTGATGCCGACCATGCCGACGATGCAGTCGTGCTGGAACTCGCGGGCGAGACCCCCGTCGCGGGTGAAGATCGCCGTGCCGTTGCCGTAGGGGTTGTCGTTGATGAGCTTGAGTCCGTCGTCGTAGGTGTCGACCCGGACCACGGAGAGCACGGGACCGAAGATCTCGTCGTCGTAGACCGACATCCCGGGTTTCACCTTGTCGACGAGGGACACGCCGCAGAAGAAGCCGCCTTCGTTGCCGGCCGGAGGTTGGAAGGTCGACCCGTCGACCACAACTGATGCCCCATCGGAACGAGCCGCGTCGAGGTAGCTGACGACCTTGTCCCGGTGCACCTTGGTGATGAGCGGACCCATCTCGGCGGTCGGGTCGGTGCCCGGGCCGACCTTCACGTTCGGTATGCGCGCTCCGATCTTCTCGACGAGCTGATCGCCGACCCCGCCCACGGCGAGCACCACCGAGATTGCCATGCACCGCTCCCCCGCCGAGCCGAAACCGGCGGACACCGCAGCGTCGGCCGCCATGTCGAGGTCCGCGTCGGGCATCACCAGCATGTGGTTCTTGGCACCGCCGAGCGCCTGGACCCGCTTGCCGTTCTTCGTGCCGGTCTCATAGACGTAGCGGGCGATCGGGGTCGAGCCGACGAACGAGACCGCGGCGACGTCGGGATGGGTGAGTAGTCCGTCGACGGCGACCTTGTCGCCGTGGAGCACGGTGAACACGCCGGCCGGCAGGCCAGCCTCGGCGAGCCACTCGGCCATGAGGTTGGCCGCCGACGGGTCTTTCTCCGACGGCTTGAGGATGAAGGCGTTCCCACACATGATGGCGTTGGGGAACATCCACATCGGGACCATCGCCGGGAAGTTGAACGGCGTGATGCCGGCAACGACGCCCAAGGGCTGACGCAGCGAGTACACGTCGACCCCGGTGGACGCCTGCTCGGAGTACGACCCCTTCAGCATCTGGGGGATGCCACAGGCGAACTCGATGTTCTCCACGCCCCGGCTGATCTCGCCGCCGGCGTCGGAGGGCACCTTGCCGTGCTCCGCCGTGAGGCAGGCGGCAAGCTGGTCCCGACGAGAGGCGACGATCTCACGGAACGCGAACATGATCTGGGTGCGCTTCGACAGGCCGGTATTGCGCCACGAGGCGTAGGCCTCCTTCGCGCTCGCCACCGCCATCTCGAGTTCCTTCAGATCGGCGAAGTCGACGTGTGCGGCGACCTCGCCCGTGGCCGGGTTGAACACGTCGCCATGGCGACCGCTCGCCGATTCGAACGACTTGCCGTCGATCCAGTGGTTGATTCGCTTCATGGTGAGGATCCTTTGAGTGATGTACTACGTACGCGAATGAAATAGGTCAGACGAGATACGTCGACAGGCCGCGCTTGGTGTACTTGCCGTAGCCGGCGCGTCCGACGAACGCCTTGTTCTCGATCACCATCTGGCCACGGCTCATCACCATGTCGCAGCGGCCGTCGATACGTTCGCCTTCGTAGGCCGAGTAGTCGACGTTCATGTGGTGGTATTCGACGCCGAGGGTCTGAGTGACGTTGGGGTCGTAGATCACGATGTCGGCGTCAGACCCGGGGGCGATCACACCCTTCCTCGGGTACAGGCCGAAGAGGCGGGCCGGAGTGGTTGCGGCCACCTCGACCCAGCGCTCGATCGAGATGTGCTTGTCGACGGTGCCCTGGAACAGCAGGTCCATGCGGTGCTCGACACCGGCCATGCCATTGGGGATCTTGGAGAAGTCGCCGATGCCCATCTCCTTCTGCTCCTTCATGCAGAACGGGCAGTGATCGGTCGACACCACGGAAAGGTCGTTCATCCGCAGGCCCCGCCACAGCTCAGCCTGGTGCTCCTTATGCCGCAGCGGCGTAGAGCAGACGAAGTTGGCGCCCTCGAACCCGTCGAAGCCCGGACGGGAGAGGTCCTCGATCGAGCGGTAGAGGTACTGCGGGCAGGTCTCGGCGAACACGTTCTGGCCACGGTCACGGGCGATGAGCACCTGCTCGAGCGCCTCCTTGGCCGAGAGGTGCACCACGTACATCGGGGCGTTGGCGACCTTGGCGATCTGGATGCAGCGGAACGTGGCCTCCGCCTCCATGGCCTCGGGGCGCGAGATCGAGTGGTAGTACGGCGCGGTCTCACCGCGGCCGACGTGGTCCTTGATGATCTCGTCGATCACGATGCCGTTCTCGCAGTGCATCATGATCATCGAGCCGATGCGACCGGCGTTCTGCATGGCCCGGAAGATCTCGGCGTCGGTGGAGTAGAGCACGCCGGGGTAGGCGGTGAAGAGCTTGAACGAGGTGATGCCCTCGCCGTGCATGACGTCCATCTCCTTGAGCGACACGTCGTTCACGTCGGCCATGATCATGTGGAAGCCGTAGTCGATCGCGCAGTTGCCTGACGCCTTGCGATGCCACTCCTCGAGGGCCTCGGCAAGGGTGCCGCCCTTCTTCTGGATGGCGAAGTCGATGATGGTGGTGGTGCCACCCCACGCCGCCGCCCTCGATCCCGTTTCGAACGTGTCCGACGACATCGTGCCGCCGAAGGGCATCTCCATGTGGGTGTGTACGTCGACGCCGCCGGGGATCACGTACTTCCCCTTCGCGTCGATGATCCGAGCCCCGCTGGCCTGCGCCGCGACATCATCGGACGAGCCGGGCTCGAGCAACGCGGCGATTCGTTCCCCGTCGACCACAACGGTCATCGGGTGGGTGCCCGTGGAGGTGACGACGGTGCCATTGGCGATCACGGTGCGAGACATTGGTGCTCCCTTTGCTGACGTGGCTTGATGTGGATTGCGAATGAAGTGCGGAAAAGAAACTACGCGTACGTACTACTACTGCCGGACGATCTCGCCGTAGGCATCGGGCCGGCGGTCTCGGTAGAACGCCCACCGCTCGCGCACCGTCTTGATCAGGTCGAGGTCGAGGTCGCGAACGATGAGCTCTGGGTTGAAAGGATCGCCGACCTCGCCGACGAACTTGCCCTCGGGGTCGACGAAGTAGCTGGTCCCGTAGAAGTCGTTGTCGCCGAGTTCCTCGATGCCGACACGGTTGATGGCGCCGATGAAGTACTCGTTGGCCACGGCCGACGCCGGCTGCTCGAGCTTCCACAGGTACGACGAGAGCCCTCGCGACGTGGCCGAGGGGTTGAAGACCATCTGGGCGCCGTTGAGCCCGAGGGCCCGCCAACCTTCCGGGAAGTGGCGGTCGTAGCAGATGTAGATGCCGACCTTCCCGACCGCCGTGTCGAACACCGGGTACCCGCCGGTCCCCGGCTTGAAATAGAACTTCTCGAGGAAGCCCTTGGTCTGGGGGATGTGCTGCTTGCGGTACTTGCCGAGATAGGTGCCGTCGGCGTCGATGATGGCGGCGGTGTTGTAGAGCACGCCGGCCTGCTCGACCTCGTACATCGGCAGGATCGTGACCATGCCGAGTTCCTTGGCGAGCGCCTGGAATCGCTTGGTCGTCGGCCCGTCGGGGATTGACTCGGTGTACTCGTAGAACTTCGTGTCCTGCACCTGGCAGAAGTACGGCCCGTAGAACAGCTCCTGGAAGCAGATGATCTGGGCGCCCTGTTTGGCGGCCTCGCGCATCTGGCGCTCGTGCTCGTCGATCATCGACTCCTTGGAACCCGTCCACGAGGTCTGCAGGATTGCGGCACGGACGATCTGCGACATGAGACTCCTCAGCTGAGCACGGGCACGACAGGTCTCGGCCAGCCAATCACTTCCCCCGACCTGACGTTGTCGGTTTGTTACTGATACAAACAATGGGATGGAATTGTCCCCGGTCGACAAGGCGTGCCTGGACCTGCTGGTGGCCCAGGTCCAGTCCCAGACCCGGGGACGCTCCTCGCGTGGCATCGCCGCAGCGGTGAGCCGCCTCGTTCGTGATGGTGAGCTCAACTCCGGCACCAAACTTCCGACCGTTCGGGCGCTCGCGGAGCGCCTCGGCACCTCGCCCACGACCGTGAGCGA
The DNA here is from genome assembly GCA_031431255.1 of Acidimicrobiia bacterium. GTDB lineage: Bacteria > Actinomycetota > Acidimicrobiia > Acidimicrobiales > JANYDT01 > JANLQX01. Next base: position 7,065 of record JANPDB010000733.1, read on the forward strand.
AGCGTGGCACACGCTTGCCCGTTCGGGGATCATCGACCCTCGGGGGCGGCACGGCACGTTCGTCCGCGACGAACGCCGGCCCATCGGGTCCCGTCGCTATCGCACGGTCACGCAGCGTCCGTCGCAGTTCCGCCTCGACCTGTCCACGGGCGTGCCGGACCCCGACCTCCTTCCCGACCTTCGGCGCGCCGTGGAACGGGTCAGCCGACGGAGCCTGACCAGCTCCTACCTCGACGAACCGCTCCTGCCGGCCCTCGATGAGACGCTTCGGGCATCGTGGCCGTTCGTTCCCGAGGCGCTGACCGTGGTTGACGGTGCCATGGACGCGCTCGACCGCGTCCTCAGTGAAGTCGTCAGGATGGGTGACCGGGTTGTCGTGGAGGACCCGACGTTTCCACCCCTGCTCGATCTCCTCGACCAGCTGGGGGCACAGCTCGTCGGCGTGGACGTCGACGACGAGGGGATCATCCCGTCCGCACTCGCTGCGGCGCTGCGGCTCTCGCCGGTCGCGCTCGTCACCCAGCCACGGGCCCAGAATCCGCTCGGGGTCTCCGCTAGTGCTCCGCGGGTGCGTGAGCTTGCTGCGCTCATCGCGGCGAGCGACACGGTGATCATCGAGGACGACCACGCCGGCGATATCGCCGTGTCCCCCTTGCACAGCTTCGGTGTCTTCCTCCCGGAGCGGACCGTCCTCGTCCGAAGCTTCTCGAAGTCCCACGGTCCGGACCTTCGCCTCGCCGCCGTGGGAGGCAGCGCCGCACTGATCACGCCGCTGGTC
>JANPDB010000734.1:0-12961 GCA_031431255.1 Acidimicrobiia bacterium
GCGGAAGAAGGAGACCACGTCGTACGCGCACGTGAATCCGACCGACCTTGTCCTCTGGGAGGCCCTCGACGGTGACCTGCTGGAGATCACCTCGACTCGCGGCTCGGTTCGCGCGGTCGCGAAGTCGTCGCCCGACGTGAAAGCGGGGACCGTCTCGATGGCCCACGCGTGGGGCGATCTTCCGGGTGATCGTGGTCCGGCGAGCGATCCGTACACCCTCGGCGACACCACCGGTCGGCTCAGCGACGCGGGGTCAGCCTACGACCCGATCAGCGGCCTCCCACTCATGAGCGCCATTCCCGTCCACGTCCGCAAGGCCGGGTGAAGCGCCTTCGGAATGCCTACCGGAAGACGTAATTCTCCGGGTCTGGTCGGCGAACGAATTCGTAGAACGCATCGGTACTCCATGGCATGTTGGTGACGACTCGGCCGTGCTCGTTGAAGAAGTACCCATTCCCACCGTCTACCTGCGTCCACAGAAGGTTGGATGACTCGGCGTCCATATCGGAGTTGTACTTCTCGAAGACGTCACGACGGACTTCGATTTCGGCGTGCCCGTGTTCGATCATGTGGACGACGAGTCCGCTGACGTAGCGGGTGAACACTTCGATCCACGAGTGGAAGCTGCCGCCGCGCGGGCCACTTGTCGGACCGTAGAACATGAAGAAGTTGGGGAAATCCGGCATCGCCATGCTGAGGTAAGCCCGGGCACCGTCTTTGGACCACGCGTTCTCCACGGTGACCCCGTTGCGGCCCTTGTAGTTGATGGGGTACAGGTAGCGCGAAACCTGGAACCCGGCGCTGAGCACGATGAGATCGACATCGTGCTGTTCACCGTCGGCAGCGAGAATTCCTGTCGGGGTGATTCTGTCGATACCCGCAGTGACGAGTTCGACGTTGTCTCGAACGAGGGTCTTGTACCAGCCGTTGTCGATCACTAGTCGTCGGCCGAGCGGCGCGTACTTGGGCAAAAGCTTGTCGAACAGGTCAGGGCGGTCTGCTGTTTCGCTGCGGATGAAATCGGTCAGCCGAGCGCGGAGCGCATCGTTCTTCTCGTTCACCCCGCCACCCTTCGTGTGCCACTGTGGGTCGACCGTCTGGAGCTTCTGCACCTGCATGCTGCCGATGTAGTTGGAGTAGACGAACCAGTTCCAGTAGCCGGGAAAGTTGTTGAGAAGCCAATGGTGCTCGTCGGGCACGCGGTCGTGGTAGCCGTGGATGGGCATCACCCAGTTAGGGGTTCGCTGAAAGATCGTAAGTGTACGTGCGGTGCGGGCGAGCGCCGGCGCGAGCTGACTACCGGTGGAACCCGTACCGATCAGAGCGACGTTCTTTCCACTCCAGTCGAAGTCATGGTCCCAGTCGGTGGTGTGGAACATCGCGCCGGTGTACGAGTCGATGCCGTCGATGTCGGGCAGCTTCGGCGTGCTGAACAGGCCCGAGCCGCTGAACACGATGTTGGCTTCGGCCACCTCATGTGTTCCGTCGGCCCGTCGCAACCGCAGTTCCCACCGGTGTGTCGTTTCGTTCCAAGCGGCGCCCTCAACCAACGTGTTCAGCTCGATGTTTGGGCGGATGCCGAAGGTGTCGACAACATGGTCGATGTACTCCTTCAGTTCGTCACGTGTGGCGAAGTGGCTCTTCCACGGGTACCGCTTCACGAACTTGTACTGGTACAGGAACGTGCTGACGTCGACACGCGCCTCGGGGTAGTCGTTGAGCTCCCACGTGCCGCCGATCCCGGACATGCGCTCGATCACCCGGTAACGAATGCCGAGCCGATCGAGCTGAATTGCCGCGGCAATGCCGCTGAACCCGGCTCCGACGATGATGACCTGAAAATCACGGAGTGCTGCGACGGGCCGGTCGCCGGACCAGGTCGCCTCACGCGGGAACTCGGCGAATGCCAGGTCGTCGAACCCGAAGTCGATCTCCGATGGTGTCGGCACTACCCCCGTGAAGAGGGACATCAGCTCGACCGCCTCCTCCTTCGTCGGATCTCGTTTCGCAGGTGCTCCGCTGCGAAGAAACGCATACGCCTTCTCGCGGACGATCGCTCGGTCGGTGCGGCTCACCGCATAGGCGGTTAGTGCGCCGCCCTGCACGGGGACGTGCTCCACGTGCATGCCCGCCAATTCGGGATCTCGAGTCTGATGGTACAGAGCAACTCGAAGCGCGTTCATGTTCGCCGATGCGAGGGCTCGTCGAACGGCTTCGTCGTCGGCAGTGCGGTCGATCATCACTCTCGACCGTACGGCAGCGCACTTCGGACGAACAGTAGCGGCGTGACCATGTCCGACTATTCGCGCAACGAATGCGATCGCCCGACAGGCTCCGTTCTCATGGGACTTCCCGGAGGCCCGAGCGCGTGAACAAGAGGCTCACTGTTTCCCCGCGTGGATCGCGCGCCAGATCTTCTCCGGCGAAAGCGGCATATCGAGATGGGTGACGCCGAAGGGGCGCAGTGCGTCGAGCACCGCGTTGTGCACCGCTGCGGTTGCCCCGATCGTTCCCGACTCACCGATACCCTTCGCCCCGAGCGGATTGAGCGGTGTCGGCGTTTCGAGATGAACGGTGGTGAACGCCGGAACATCGGCCGCCGATGGAACGAGATAGTCGAGCAGTGTGCTTGTTTGAAGAGTGCCGTTCTCGTCGTAGACGATGCCCTCGAACAGTGCCTGTGCCACGCCTTGGCCCATTCCGCCGTGGAGTTGTCCCTCGGCGAGCATCGGGTTGAGGATCGTGCCGGCATCGTCACAGGCCACCAGATCGATCAGCTGGACGCCGCCGGTCTCGATGTCGATCTCGACGGCGGCGACATGGGTTCCGTAGGGGAACGTTGGTCCCGCTTGTGAGACGTCGGCGTCACGGGTGAGTGCCGTAGGGTCGGCCGCCGCCACCGCGGCCCACGAGACGGACCGGGTAGGTGAGCCGTTCACGAAGAAGCCGTGGGTACTGAGGACGATGTCGCGCGGATCTGCTTCAAGGAGGGTCGCCGCGACGTCGGCTGCGGCGCGCGCGACTCTCGTCGCAGCGTCCGACACTCCGGACCCGGCGATCTGCACCGATCTCGAGCCACCGGTCACCGTGCTGGTGGCGATGACTGCGGTGTCACCGTGATGCACCCGCACACGATCGACGGGGACCTGGAGGCGCGCTGCTGCGATCATCGCCCACGCCGTTTCGTGGCCCTGGCCGGTGGGCGTCGATCCGGTGTACACATCGACTGTGGCATCGGGCTGGACGACGACTCGACTGAATTCCGAGCCGCCGCTAGGCCCCCCGGTGATCTCGACGTAGGTGGCGATACCGATGCCTAGTGCCGTCGTTGATCCGCTCTCGCGGGTCGCTCGCTGTTCCGATCGGCGCGACTCGTACCCGAAGGCTGCGAGAGCCATGTCGAGTGCCGTCGCGTAGCGGCCGACGTCATAGGTCACGCCCATGCCGTTGGCATACGGGAACGCGTCGTCGGCGATCACGTTCTGGCGTCGAATCTCCGCCGGATCTTTCCCGACACGGCTTGCGAAGACGTCGACGGCGCGCTCAATCGCCGACGTGGCCTCCGGCCGGCCGGCGCCGCGGTAGGCCACGATCGTGGCGGTATTCGTCACGACCGATCGGAAGGCGATTTCGATGTTCGGGATTGCGTAGCTCCCCGCGCCCATGATCTTCGTGGCCATGGGAAGGATGGCGCCTATAGACGGGTAGGCGCCTGCCTCCTGAACGATGTGAAGCCGGTAGTGGGTGAGAAGTCCGTCGGCGGTGCCGCCGAGGGTGACCCGTTGGTGCTGTCCCCGGCCGTGGCCCATTGCAGCCATGCATTCGGAACGACTCTCGACCCATCGGACCGGGCGACCGATCCGTTTCGCCAGCCACCCAAGCAGGAGCTCCTCGGCAGTCGTCCGTCCGCGCACGCCGAATGCTCCGCCAACGTCGGCGTTGATGACACGCACTTGGTCGGCCGTCAGCCCGTAGACCGAGGCGAGCGCATCTCGCACGCCGTGCACGCCCTGCGAGCACACGTGTTGCACGAGCCCCTCATCGGTCCAGTACGCGAGCGACGCGCGTGGTTCGATCGGCGCACCGCTCAATCGCTGGTTCACCAAGTCGAACTCCACGACGACATCACATCCGCTGAAGTCGATGGGTTCTGCCGGCAGGGCGAACGCCACGTTCGACGGTGCCTCGGTGAAAATCCGGGGGGCCTCGGGCCGCAACGCAGCGAAGGGGTCGACGAGCACGGTGGTGGGTACGGTCTCGACGACGACCTTCTCTGCTGCATCGAGAGCCTCGGTGACGGAGGTGGCCACGATCACGGCGATCGGCTCGCCCATGAAGCGGACAACCCGATCGGCGAGCAGCGGCCTGCTCATCGACACGGGAATCATCGGAAACGCCGGGGGAATCGGGCCGATGTCGAGATCGTCCGCGGTGAACACGCCGAGTACACCGGGAGCTTCGAGCGCCTCGGAGACATCGACGCTGGCGACTGCCGCGCTCGCATCGACCGATCGGACGAACACCACATGCGCACAGTCGGGTGGCGCTCCGACGTCGGCGCCGTACACCGCGGCCCCGGTCAGGAAGCGGGGGTCCTCGACTCGGAGTACCCGATGCCCGAGGATGCTGACGGTCTCAGACATTTCGGAACGGTCGGACAATTGCGACGGTCACTTCGGCGATCTTGGCGAACCGCCATGTCGGGTCGTCGAGAACCGACCAGGCGTGATGTGTTGTTGCCGCCATCATGGACCCATCGGCGAGAAGACCTTGCCACTCGCACTCGAACTCCACGTGCAGTTCATCGGTCTGGCCGCTCGTCGACGAACCGGTCGGCGTCACGCTGAATGAGACGATCTCGTGGCGGGCGGCGGCGACACTTGACGCCGGGCCGGCGAGCCACGATGCGAACGCATCGAGAGAGTCGATCGGTCCCGGAGGGAAGCCAAGATGAAAGTTCGGGGCAAGAATTTCTGTGAAAGGCCCGACACCGAGGTGCGGACTCTCGGTCAACGCCAACCAGTAATGCACCAGGCCACGGACGCGATTCGTGGCGTAGCAGTCAACGACCTCCGTGGCACGGCCGGGCGTGAGTGGTGTGGTAACCAGTGACGTGATGCGAGGCAGCGGCGACATCGGGTCGTATGCGAGTCCGACGTCGTAGGCCAGCCGCGCCGAGCGCAACGCGCCAGTCGGGTCGGTGCCGGTGTTAGCGTACTCGGTCTCGAGGCGCAAATGTGTAGGAGCGTCCTCGGGCCCTGCCGTGAAGTCGACCTGATCGATCTCGTGCGCGTTCTTCCACTCGAGCCGCGGCACCTCGGCGTTGGCGGCGAGGAATGCCTGACGCCCTCGGGCTTCGCCGGCCGACATCTTCATGTAGACGTTCTCGTCGAGAAGGTCGAGGAGGTTCTCAACAGGGACTTTGGGCTCCTCGTAGTAGGAGTACCACCGGAGCAACTGGGCGAGAGCACCGTGTTCGTATCGGCTTGCACGGATTGAGCGGGCGGTCGAGTCTTTGGTGGATCCATCCATGCGGTTCACCCTACGGACCGCTTGGGCGAGACGGCCACGGCGAAGCCGTCATGGCGTTGCATTCAGAACGGGAATGTCCGAACATCTCGAATAGGCCGTTCCGGGTCGAGGATTGCTCCCGTACCGTGCGGCTATGGGGATCGTCGACTCGCGTAACGCTTCATCGGGAAGTCGGCTGGCCGGCAAGGTCGCCGTCGTGGTGGGTGCCGGTCAGTCTCGCTTCGAGTTCCTCGACGACGAATGCATCGGCAACGGCCGGGCGATCAGCGTCCTGTTCGCCCGCGAAGGGGCCGATCTCGTCCTCGTCGACCGTGACCCCGAGTCGCTCGCGGTCACGGCGGAGATGGTGGCCGCCGAAGGAGCACGGGTGACGACACACATCGCTGACGTCACCGATGAGGAGTCGGTCAGTCTGATTCCGGGCGCGGCGGTGTCGGCGTTTGGGCGCATCGACGTGCTGGTGAACAACGTCGGCATCGGAACCGGCGACGGCGGGGTGACGAAGCTCGCTCGCGACGTTTGGGATCGCATCTTTGCAGTGAACACCACGGGAACGTTCCTCGTCTGTAAGCACGTACTCCCGGTCATGCGATCGCAACAGTCGGGGTCGATCGTGAACATCTCCTCAACCGCAGCCGTGGTTTCGGCCCCGATCGTTGCCTACAAGAGCTCGAAGGCGGCGGTGAATGCGCTCACCCAACACATCGCCAGCGCGAACGCACGACACGGGATCCGGGCAAATGCCGTGATGCCAGGCCTTATGGACACGCCCATGGCGATCGGTAGTCACAGCGAGGCTCTCGGGGTCGACCCCGATGACCTTCGCCACGAACGCGATGCGATGGTGCCCCTGCGTGGGCGCATGGGCACGGCATGGGACACGGCGTATGCCGTGCTGTATCTCGCTTCAGACGAAGCGCAGTTCGTCACCGGCGTCGTGCTCCCAGTCGATGGCGGCCAATCTGCACGGATCGGTTGAACGACTTCTCATGTCCGAGCTTGCTTCGACCCAACCGATCCCGCCGACCACCGCTCCCGAACGTTTGCTCCATCCTGACACTCACGCGCTCCGCCGTCCCGATGTTGCCGCGTACAAGATGCATGAGACCGGGGAGGAGGTCACGTGGGCGCAGCTTCAAGACCGCTCGCAGCGATGCGCCAGGCTCCTTCGCTCGTTCGGTGTCGGTGTCGGCGGAGGTATCGCGATGCTCCTCGACAACCACCCGAGGTTCCTGGAGTTGTGCTGGGCGGCGCAGCGATCCGGATTGTATTTCACCCCTATCAGCTGGCACTCGACGGCTTCGGAAGTGGTGTACATCGTGGAGAACTCCGGCGCCTCGGTGCTCTTCACCTCCTCCAAGTTCGCCGCCGTCGCCGAGGCTGCCGCCGTACATCTTCCCGGTATCACCCTGCTGTCCGTCGATGAGCCGTTCGGTACATTTGGGTCGTACCTTGAGGCTCGCGATGGCCAGGCGGCGGGACCGCTCGAGGATGAGCAATTCGGCGACGACATGCTCTACACGTCGGGAACGACCGGTCGGCCGAAAGGGGTTCGCCGTCCACTAACGGGCGACCCAATCGACCGCTATCCGGACTTGTACCTCCTGTACGCACGTACCGGATTCGACGAACGGGCTGTGCACCATTCGGCGGGGCCTCTCTACCACGCGTCACCGCTGCACACCACGATGGTGGCAATGACATTCGGCGGAACGGTAGTTCTCGCGGACCATTTCGAAGCTGAGAGTGCTTTGGAGCTCTTAAGTACACATGGGGTTACTCATTCGAATTGGGTCCCAACTCATTTCGTCCGCATGCTCCGTCTGTCGAGGGATGTTCGCGATTCCTATGACCTGTCTTCGCTCGAACTAGTGATTCACGGAGCCGCACCATGCCCGGTTTGGGCCAAGGTCGAGATGATCGACTGGGTCGGCCCGATCGTGCTGGAGTACTACGGCGGCAGCGAGGGGTTCGGCAGCTGTCTGATCTCGTCGGCGGAGTGGCTCGCGCACCGTGGGTCGGTCGGTCGGTCAACGGAGGGCACGATTCATATCCTCGACGAGGAAACGAAGAACGAGCTCCCGATCGGCGAAATAGGCCTCGTGTATTTCGAGAGTCGTGCGAACATGGCCTATCACGGCGACGACGAGAAGACGGCTGCAGTCCGGACGAAACAAGGGTGGGCGACCCTCGGCGACATTGGTCATATTGATGCTGACGGCTACCTGTATCTCGCTGATCGAAGGGCCGATCTGATTATCACCGGCGGTGTCAACGTGTATCCGCGCGAAGTTGAGGAGCGGCTGCTGGAGCATCCACTGATCGCCGATGCTGCGGTGATCGGCATTGCTGATGCGGAGTTCGGTGAGCGGGTGCACGCCATCGTCGAAACGTCCGGTCCGATAGGTGATCCCGCGGCGTTCGCTGCCGATGTGATTGCGCATTGCCGAGAAACGCTGGCGAAGTTCAAATGCCCGCGTGGTGTCGACGTTGTGGACGATCTCCCGCGGCAGGAGAACGGCAAGCTCTACAAGCGACTACTCAAGGACCAGTATCGGGCCGTGGCTGGGGGAGCACCGCAATGACGTTCTGCGAAAGAGTGGGCGGCTTGCTGGTCACGGTGAGGATGCGATGACTCCGCGGATCCCCGTGGTGCCACGCTCGGCGTGGAATGACCAGGTGCGCGCGGCGCTCGGCCCTCTCGCCGACCGAGATCCGCTCGACAACGTGTTCGCCACGTTCGTCCAGCACCCCGATCTGTTTCGTCGCTACTCGCCGCTCGGCGTACACATCCTTGCGAAGTCTACGTTGGGGACCCGCGAGAAAGAGATGGTGATTCTGCGTATCGGGTCGCTGAACCGCTGCGAGTACGAGTTCGCGCAGCATTCCCAAATCGGCCGGGCCGCCGGACTCAGTGATTCCGAGATTGCCCGTATCCATTCCGGGCCGTCAAATGCCGAGTGGGAGCCGTTTGATCGCGCCATCCTGCAGGCGGCCGACGATCTGTTCCTGCAAGGCCTGATCTCCGACGCCACCTGGGCAGAACTGACGGCGAGATACGACTACCAGCAACTCCTCGATCTGATCTTCACGATCGGTGTGTACAACACGATCTCATGGATGCTCAACTCGTGCGGGACCGAGATCGATGCTCACCTCGGAACCTACCCGTGGCCTCCTGGTGAGGAGGGGGCTGCGCTCGATTGACCACAGCCGTGATTTCTGTGGATCAGCCGGCTGTCCGCGACGCCGTGCGAGGTCGAGTCCCGGCTTCGCTCGAACGGATCCGTGGAGGCGCTTCATGTCTTGTGTTCGCTGTCGGCACAGCCTGGTTCGCAGAGGTTCCGTAACTCCAATACACAGGCTCGGATCCATTGGTGGAGCGACGAAGAATCGCTTCGTGGTAGCCAGACGAGGTCGAACTCGGCCGTTGGCACGTGGATGGGAAGCGCCCTCCATGTCAGACCGAGGAGGGGCGAGAACCGTTCCGCCGCGCCTCGACTGAAACTGGCCAGAAGGTCACTTGTGGCAAGGATGAACGGCGCCGCCATGTACTGATCGACGACAAACGTGACCCGGCGAGATCGGCCGATACGCGCCAACGATCGCGCCACTGCCCCAGGGTCGCGAGCCACTGGCGCCACCCGGAGGTGGTCGTAGGCGAGGTATTGCTCCAACGGGAGTTCGGAGTCCGGAGGGATGCCAGCGAACGCCGGATGGCCCGCTCGTGCCACGCACACGGTCTGATCGACGAAGAACGGCACCAATCGGAGGCCCTCGCTCAATCGCTCGTATCGCCCTATGAGAAGGTCGACCTGATTGTCTCGCAGCGCTCCCGGGCCGTCGAGGACACCGAGTGATCGAAAATCAAGTTGCACACCGGGGGCTTCCGCGCACAGTTTCTTCTGCAGTGCGGGGCCGATCAGCATCATCACGTGATCGGTGGTGGCAATGCGAAAGACCCCGCTTGCGGTTGCCGGGTCGAAGTCGTCGTTTTGACCGAGGGCCGTTCCAAGAGATGCCAGTATCGGAGCGATCGCAGATCGCAATTCCTGCGCTCTCGGAGTGATGTGCATGGTGTTGCCGGATCGCACCAACAATGGGTCGTTGAACATCCGGCGGAGGCGTCGAAGGGCGTTCGATGTGGCCGGCTGGGAAAGGAAAAGTCGCTGCCCTGCTCGCGTGACGTTTCGCTCTTCGAGCAACGCATCGAGCACAGGGAGCAGATTCAGGTCGATCGACTCAAGCCGGAGGGGATGTGGTGACGTCATCGACGAGACGGCCCTTCGTTCGCGGATTCGATGGTGGACAGCGGCGCGAGCGCAACTGTCTCCGATCGTATCGAGTGACCGGAATGGGGGCTGGCGAGACGCGGTTGATCACCGCGGTGAATGCGAGCCTATGAACGATGGCCCGTTGCCGGGAGCGCCGCGAGTATGCGACCGTCGACCGTCATGGTGAACGCGCCGCCCTCTGCGACGGATGAAGCGGCTCGTGGCGACTCGCTCCTTCATCTTGTTGCCGAACAGCTTGTCGCCAACGACGAACTGCGCGCTCACAGTCGGGGGATGCCAGGGCCCGGAGTGGTTTCGATCGACAAGATCCGCCGGGGACGTGCTCGAACAGTGCAGCTCTCGCCCCATGCCCACACCGTCGACCCGGGTTCGTGGGCCGGACCGGTCTCGCTACGAGTTCATCCGCTTCCGGCACCCGATGCGATCTATCTGCACGTGCACGGCGGCGGGTTCGTCATGGGATCCTCGACCCAGCATGATGTCGCGATTGCCGATCTGGGCCGTGCGGCCAACGTCGAAGTCATCTCCGTCGACTACCGACTTGCCCCGGAGTTTCCTTTTCCTGTCGGTCGAAACGATGTCGGTGCAGCCGTCTCGTTTGCACTGGACGAGGCCCGGAGTCGGGGACTGGCGGGGGTCATTGTTGGAGCAGAGTCGGCGGGAGCAAATCACGCGCTCGGAGCCGTCGTCGAGCTCGGCATCGAGAATCTCGTCGGGCGGGGACTGCTCGGGCTGTCACTGAGCTTCGGGTTTTTCGACCTCGGGCTGAGCGACGGCGCTCGAAAATGGGGCGAGGAGTACCTGGTGTTGAACACTCCGTGGCTCGACTGGTTTGCCACCCAGTACCTTCCGGGAGTCTCGCCGTCGGCGCGCAGCGACGCGCTCTACTCCCCGGCGTATGCCGATCTCCATGGTCTCCCTCCGACCCAGTTGATCGTTGGAACGCTGGATCCACTGCTCGACGACTCGCTTCTGCTGCATGAGTCGTTGTGCCGGTCTGGGGTCGATGTGACGTTCCAAAGCTTCCCTGAAGCCCCCCACGGGTTCCTCTCGATGCCGACGAAGATGGGGCGAGCGGGGATGTCGATGATCGGTGACTGGATCAAAGAACGAACGAAGGCTCAACCAGTGCGAAACACGATGACAAGGCGGGTCGAACGATGAAGTTCAGACGCTTCTGCGGTGGTGTTCGCGAAAGCCGTTGGCAGTATCGATGACTCCGTTGACCGTCCGCGGGTTCGCGCCCCTCGAAGCCGAAGGAACGCTGCGATCGTTTAGCTATGAAGTCGGCGAGCTTGCCGAGACCGACGTCCTCGTAGCGGTCACGCACTGCGGAATCTGCTTCAGTGACATCGACTGCATCGACAACGCCCTTGGGTACCACCGGTTTCCGTTCGTTCCCGGACACGAAGTCATCGGCACAGTCCGTGCCGTCGGATCTCGTGTCCGTCACCTCGACGTCGGCCAGCGGGTTGGTGTCGGACCCAACGCCCGCTCGTGCATGGTCTGCGAAGCGTGTCGGAACGGCCACGAGCAGTTATGCCCGACCGGTCAGCTGACGCTCCTTCCCGGGCTGAACGGCGGTTTTGCCGATCATCTCGTTGCGGGAGGGGAATGGACGTTCCCGATACCGGATGGTCTGGACTCGGCGCATGCGGCACCGCTGATGTGCGCTGGCGTCACGACGTTCGCCCCCCTTCGGCGCCACGTCACGTCGCCGATGATGCGTGTCGGGGTCATCGGGATCGGCGGTCTCGGTCACCTTGGGCTGCAGTTCGCGTCACGGATGGGGGTGGAGGTCACGGCCTTGGCCGCCAATACCGGACCAGCCGACGACGCGCTCTATCGAGCACTCGGTGCCCACCACGTGGTGAACATCACAGACGCCGGTGCCATGCGCACCGAACATGGGCGCTACGACGTGCTGTTGTCGACCATCCACGGGAAGACAACGACCGTAAAGCACTTCGTTCGATTGCTGCGACCGAACGGAAAGCTGGTCGTGGTCGGTGCCGCGATGCAACCCCTTGACATGCCGGCGGCGCACCTCGTCCTCGGCCAGACGAGTATCATAGGAAGTGCGTCGGGTAGTCGCCGTGACCTGGTCGACATGCTCGAATTCGCCACCCGCCATGGCATCGTTCCCATGATCGAAACGATCCCCATGTCTGACGTCAATCTTGGGATCGCCAAGGTCCGCGAGGGGCTACCCCGGTTCCGCGTGGTCTTGGAGGTCTGAGCCCGGGGGACGCCTCAACCAACCGCAAGAAGGCGGACGGTTGTGCGGCGCGGGCGTGTTCTGACGCGGTCAGAAGCCGCTCGAGAGCGCGAGCACGCGCACCCAAACCCCGCGGACCGGTGTAGGAACGAAGTCCCGCTGCAGAACTGAGCGAAGTTCCGGCTCGGTCGCCAAGGTGGCGGCATCCGCAATTGCCATCGTCGCTCGATCGATCTCGTTGGAACCGACGGTTCGGCGCATCACGGGAACCGACGGGTTCGTGACGAGCACCCACTCCGTCGAGGTCGTCCGTCGGGTGATCTCCCGCAGACTTGCGAGCTGCGTGGTGTTCGTCCCGCGAGCGGTGAGCCCGGCCGTGGCAAGAGCGGCCATGAGCATTGCGACAGTGAACCCGATCGCCACGCGATCGGCGAACGAGTCCGACGCGAGGCGACGCGCCGGGGGTGCCGGGCGCCGCGGTGCGTCATCGAGTTGGGAGTATCGCCCGTTTGAGGCGTTGGCCGGCCACGCTGCCTCGGCGATGCAGCACAGGCCGACGAGAACAGCGACGAATCCCGTCCGTCCGACCGGCGCGTCCACCAGTAGGCAACCGGCCACCGAACCGACGAGTGCCGTGAGGAGCATCGGGTTGATGCCGGCCACGGTTTGACGAATCGGTTCGTAGAGCGCAGGGAACCACGACGTCGCCGCGCCGATGCCGAACATGATCGCGATGGTTGCGAACGGGCTGATATGGAGATCGCCGAACGTGTGGGGCTGGGCTGCGAACGCGAACCCCGGAACGTCGATCCCCACGTGTGCGGCGAACGCGGTCCCCGCGACGGACGACAACGTGGCGGAGATCGTGGCCAGTAGCGAGACGGCGAGGTGGGCCACCCCATCGGCCGGATTCTCC
>JANPDB010000735.1:0-2433 GCA_031431255.1 Acidimicrobiia bacterium
CAGCGAGTGAACCGACCGCGCCGGTCGAGTCGACGACGACGATTCCAGCTGCCCCGGTCGACACGCCAACACCGCAGACCCAAGCCGAGGCGAGTGTCGACGTCGAAGACGATGTGGACACCGACTTCGAAATCCCGTGGCTCCACGGACTCGCGATCACCGGCATCGCGTCGGCTGGGCTACTCGCTGCGTGGCATGCACAACGCCGACGACGAATCCGGGCGCACAAGCCAGGCGACCCCATCCCGGTGATGAGTGAACCCGACCGCGAACTGATCAGCCAACTCCGCGCAATCGCCGCCGAACGCCACCACGCCGCCGTTGACACCGCGTTCCGATATCTCGCCACGACCATCGGCGAAAACGGAGTCATCCCATCGATCACGGTCGCGCGGGCCGGACGTCACAGTGTCGAGCTTCTCCTCGATAACCCGCAGGCACCGACACCGACCGGGTTCCTCCGACTCGACCAACAAACCATCGTCATCAACCCCGGCATCCCCGACGAAGACATCGCCACCGCGATCAAAGACCGACATGCGCCAGCGCCAGCACTTGTTGCGCTCGGTGCCGACGACATCGGGACCGTCCTCGTCGATCTCGAACGAACCGCCGCGCTCGCCATCGAAGCCGCCACCAACACCGAAGCAGTCGCCTTGGCTACCGCTCTGCTTACCGAACTCGCAACACAACCATGGGCCGACGGCGTCACCGTGCTGGCCCACGGACTCCCGCCAACTGTCGACCCCGAGGAACGGGTTACATGGTTCGACGACATCGACGAACTCATCAGCCAAGCTGAGACTCACCTCCAGGCCCAAAGTGACGAAGTCACCGCCAACGGAACACACACCATCCGTGCCCGTCGTAACACCGCCGTTAACCCGCTCACTGTTGTGCTTGGACCAGGGCTGCACGAGGCGGCACGGGTACTCGCAGCCGCCGCAACCCAGAAGGGCTCGGCGCTCGCCTTGATCTGCTGCGACGCCATCGCAAACTCGGCATGGAGACTCGTCACCACCAACGGCCGAACCACCCTCGAACCAACCGGACTCACCGTCGCCGCACGACACCTACGCCCTGCAATCATCGACCACGAAGCCAACCAGCGGCTCACCGAAGCTTTCGGCCCGCCCACCCCCGAGCCCGCTCAAAACGACGCCGAAGGACTCGACAACGAATCGCAACCGGTCGCAGCTGCGGGAGTCGAAAGTCGAGAATCCGATGACGGTCCGCCAAACGAGCCCCCGACGATTTCCAGAGACGATGACGACGAACCGGCGCAGGCCGTTCTCGATCCGGAATCGACGGTCAGGCTCAATGGCGAAGCTGTAACGAAACCGAGCGACAGGGCTTCGAGGAAATTCGATCAGCTCACACTTCTCGACGAACCGCCAGGCGAAGCCCCGCCGGCTGATCTCAGCGTCGCCGAAAAGATCGATCACATCATGCGGCGACGAACGGTCGAACTCGTGCTGCTCGACGGACCACCACGCCTCGAAGGCGTCACCTGGAACGGAAAAGACTCCGCCAGAGCCGATGAGATCGTCGCCTTCCTCGCACTCAACGGACCCTCGACCTTGAGCCAGGTCGCCACCGCCATCTGGCCGGACAAGGTCCGACCGGGCGACCCCGCCAAGCAAATGATCTCCAGAGCCCGCAAGACCCTCGGAGCAAGCGAAGACGGCCAGCTGCGACTCAGTGCCGGAACACGCGCCGCCCCTTACCGGCTCACCGACGTCGGTTGCGACTGGCACCGATTCGAACAACTCTGCTGCCTAGCCGACACCGAACACCCTGATCACCGATCCCGGCTGCTTCGAACAGCTCTCTCGCTGGTGCGAAGCCCTCCGTTCGACATGAGCAGACCCGGCGCCTTCCACTGGGCCGCTGACCAATGCTTCGACAGCCGTATGCGACTCAAGATCAGCGAAACAACCCACCGATTCGAAGCCGATGCCGACGAGGCTGACACCGAATGGGCTCGTGAAGTCCGGCTGGCGGTCACCCGGGCAGCGTGACGAGGATGGTTTGCGTCGAGTCCGTCGAGCCGTTGCGTCGGCTACGCCAGCCGGCCACCCCTGCTGCGCAGAGCAGGGCGGATAGTCCTCCGAGGGCGAATGGTATGCGTGGTGATGAGTGTTGGATGACCCAGCCCATGAGTAGTGCCCCGATGGGGGTGCTGCCGAAGAGTGCCATTTGGTGAAGGGCCATCACTCGGCCTTGCATCGATGGGTCAGTGGCTTGCTGGAGTACGACGGCGTTTATTGATTGGAACGATGCCGACGCGAAACCGAGGGCCACGCTCATGGCGACGAATGGCCAGAAGCCGGGGGTGATGGAGAGTGCGAGACATGTCGCGGCGAACCCGGCTAGTGCGATCGCAAGAGTTCGACGTGGATGCGGTTTGACACCGGCGATGTAGATGCCGCC
>JANPDB010000736.1:0-12112 GCA_031431255.1 Acidimicrobiia bacterium
GGAGCTCGATGACGATGGCCGTTGTTGCGGCGCCGGCGGGAGCTACCAGATCACCCAGCCCGAGTTGGCCGAAGAGATACGCGCGCAGAAGGTCGCGGCTATCGGTCGGGCCGGCGCATCGTGCGTGGTGTCCGGGAACCCTGGCTGTTCGCTGTGGCTGCAGGCGGCCGGCGTGGATGTCCGTCACCCCGTCGAGATCATCGACGACGCGCTGCACGGCACGCCCCGCCGCTGACCAGCGAGTTGGCTGGCGGCGCGCAGCCCACCGTAGGTTGGTCGGGCTGATCCCATCGCCGAGGGCAGCAGGGGAAACGTACGAATGAGCGCAACGAATCAACCTGCCGTCGAAGGCCCGATCACCGGCGGTGAGCACGGGTGGCCGTTTGCTCGCCCGCTGTTCGACCTGTCCGAGCACGGCTACGTCGAGGAGGAGTTCTTCCTGACCGGGAACGCCACGACGTATCGACAGGCGCCCGGAACCGAGTGGGGTCGCGATGGTCGGTGGACGCCGGAGCCGAGCGGGGTCGTGCCCTTCCGCACGCGCATCCTCGTGTATCGCCCCGCTGATCCCGAGCGTTTCAACCACACCGTGGTCGTGAGTTGGAACAACGTCACCGCCGGCTACGAGCTCTTCGGCGGCGAAAGCCCGGAGATCTTCGAGGGTGGCTACGCCTTCGTGGGAGCGACCGTGCAGCACGTGGGTGTTCACGGATTTCCCACGAACAGTCAGGGCCTCGCTGCGTGGGACCCGCAGCGCTACGGCACTCTGAGCATCCCGACCGATGATGCGTCCTATGACATCTTCACCCAGGTCGCCCAAGTCGTGGGGCCGGACCGGGACCGCGTCGGCGTCGACCCACTCGGCGGCCTCGACGTGCGCAAGGTGATCGCCCTCGGGGCATCGCAGTCGGCGGGCCGCCTTGCCACCTACGTCAATGCCATCCATCTCGTCGAGCGGGCCTACGACGGGTACTTCCTACAGATCTACTTCGGCGCGGGTTACCCGCTCGAGGTCGGCGACGGGATCATCAACATCAACGAGCCGCCGAAACCCGGTGCGCCCACGCCGCGGGCGGGGCTCGGTGGCACGAACATCATCCGCGAGGATCTCGACGTCCCGGTGATGGTCGTCAACTCCGAGCTCGAGGCCATCTCGTGCGTCGGTGTCCGCCAGGCTGATACGGACCGGTTCCGCTACTGGGAGTGCGCGGCAACGTCGCACGGATCGTTCCAGGCCGCGCTGCCGCGTGCTCAGAAGTACGAGCGCGATTTCGGATTGTCGGCTCCGTTGCTCGAGAAGATGAACCGCATCCCCCTGACGCCGTTGTACGACGCCGCCCTTCACCATCTCAACCGGTGGGTTGGCGGTGGCGCACCACCTCCGTCGCAGCCGCTCATCGATTTCGCCGGTGACCCGCCCGAGGTCGCGCGCGACCAACTCGGCATCGCCACCGGTGGGATCCGGTACCCGCAGGCGGAGGTGCCGATCGCCCAGAACAGCGCGATCCCGCTCGGCCCCGGCACTCTTCTCCTGCTTCGGGGTTCGAGCGTTCCGTTCGACGCGGCAACGCTCGATGCTCTCTACGACGACGAGTCGGCGTATATCGAGAAGTTCACCGCCGCCGCCCGCGCCGCGGAGAAGGCCGGGGTGTTGCTGCCCCGTGACGTGGAGCCGCTCATCGAGGCGGCCCACGCCGAGTATCGACGGGTACGCCACCCCGAGATTGGCTGACGCCGTGCCGAGGTTGGTTTCCCAATCGCTCCGGGAGCAACGGGGGGCACAACCAACTCGACGGGTGAACTCGGTCAGATGACGGCGGCGAGCCGGGAGCGGAGTTCGGCGAGGCGGAGTTGGTTATCGGGAAGGTCGAGGTCGCCGAGCGCGGCTGCGGCCGCGTCGAGGTGAGTGCGGGCGGCGTCGGTCGAACTGCGGCGCAGGAGTGATTCGGCCCAGTCGAGTTGGGTGCGGGCGATCCAGGTGGGTGAGCGCAGGTCCTCGTGCTGGCGCACCGCGTCGGCGAACAGCGCGTCAGCAGCGACATGATCGCCGAGGGCGTCGATCAGCACAGCGCGGAGGCGATCGGCGGCACCGAAGGAGATCCCGCCGGCCATCATCTGAACTCCGGTCTGATGTTCGAGAATCGGGACGAACGAGCGCCGTTGCGCGTCCGTTCCAAGGACAGCGGCGATCTCGCTCCAAAGCGAAACGACGACGGCATGACCGGCGTCGTCGGCGAACTCGTCAACTCGAACGAGATCGAGGGCACGCGGCGGCGACTCCATGTCGCCGCCAGAGAATCGAATGAATGCCGCCAGTGCCCTCGTCGGACTGGACAACGGCCCCATGCCTTCCATCACCTCGGCAAGTCGGAGCAACGTATGCAGCGTTCGCCGTTCGCGACCGATCATGATGGCCATGGTCGTCCGGTAGTTCGGCGCTTCCGGAACAGCCCAGGACTCCAAGAGGCGCAACGTCTCTCTTTCAGCCGCGGCCGCTTCGCCGAGGTTGCCGTCAAGGACACGAACGATCGTCGTCGCCATGTACGGAATCCATTGCGCCCGGCTCGGTGCCCGGGTACTCAGTCGCTGAGCCGAACGGAGCGCTTCGTCGGACCGATCGCGTTCGCCGAGGTGGAGGCGCAGGAACAACTGACTCGAGTGAAGGAAGCGGGCTTGGTCGGGCCTCGCGACCTCCAGCGCCCGGTCCAATTGCCCGCAGATGAACTCGAGGTGTCGCCGAGACGATGCGAGGCCGAGCGCCCCGAAGTTCTGCAGAAGACGAGCGCAGTCCTCGGCCTCTAGGGACGGCAGGGCCTCCCAGAACTCGGCGAGCGCTTCTCGACGACCGGCGATGTCGTGTTCGAAGATGAGCTCAGTGGCCAACTCCGACAACAGGTCCGCCCGTCTCGGCTTGGCCAGCGAGGGCGTGGCCAACGCCTCCATGAGCAATGCCACCTTGTCCGGGTCAGGGGGGTCGAAGGCACCGAAGCTGGCCCGTGTCGGCACGGTGAGGGCCGCACATGCGGTGTCGATGTCACCCGCGTCGATGGCGAGGCGGGCTGCTTCGACGACGGTGCGTCGGGCGTTGGCGATCGCACCGGAGTCGGCCTGCGCGGAAGCGAAGGCGACGAGCGTTGCGCGACGCTCGATGTCATATGCGCGCTGGTCTTCCATGAGTTCGAGCGCGCTCTGGTACCAACGGATGGCGTTCTCCCATGCGCCGCGTTCGTTGGCCTGCGCTCCGGCGCGTCGGGCGAGGTCGATGGCACGGCCCGGGTCGCCACCGGCCGATGCTTCCGCCCAGTGGGTGGCGAGGTCGACGAGGACTGCGTCGAGATCACCGACATGGCGGGCCTCCAACGCCTCGGCGACGCGACGGTGTTGACGGGCTCGGCGACTCGCCGACAGCTCACCATGGAGCGTCTCGCGCACGAGTGCGTGGGCGAAACGGTGCCGGTCGACGCCCACCTCGATCACCAAGCTCGCGGCACGAGCCGTGTCGAGGGCGTCGAGCACACTGTCGGCGTCGCGACCGACGACATCGGCGAGGAGGTCGACGTCGAACTCGTAGCCGATCACCGCCGCCGCACGTAGCACCTGCTCGACCGAGTCGCCGAGCCGGCTGAGGCGCCGGCCGACGACTTCGCGGATGCCCTCGGGAATGCCCGCTTCCTCGGGACGTATGTCGCTGGTCCATCGGCCATTCCGCTCGACGAGCGCGCCGGTCTCGGCGAGATGACGCAACACCTCGCCGACGAAGAACGGGTTGCCGGACGTCTCGCGGTGCACGAGTGCGGCGAACTCAAGACCGGCCGGATCGAGGTCGTGGCCGCCCATCCGCACCAACAGATCGCGTACGCCGTCGTCAGCCAGGCCAGTCACGGCGATGCGGGTTACGGCGGGCATGCGGCGGAAGTCGGCCAGCATCGATGACAACGGGTGGGAACGGTCAACATCGGTATCGCGGTACGTGCACAGCACCATCAGGCCGGTGACTGGGTTGGCGATGAGGTGCTTGAGAAGGAGCAGCGTCGGCTTGTCGGCCCAGTGGAGGTCGTCGATCACCAGCAACCGCGGACGATCGACCCCTCCGATCGACAGCCACGACTCCACTGCTTGGAAGAGCCGGTAGCGCTCGGTGTCGGCATCATCCTTGAGTGCGGACGGAAGCCCGACGACCCGGCTGCCGAGATCGGGCACAAGACGAACGAGATCACCCGCATGTTCTCCGAGGGCATCGAGGCGAGCATCAGCCGCGGTCTGCTTCATCAGCCAGTCGAGCGCCGCGCCGAAGGCCTGGAACGGCACCGTGACGTCCTCGTCGCAACGACCGGCCAGCACCAGACCCGTGCCACCATGCACACGGGCTGCCAGTTCCTGGGCGAGGCGGGTCTTGCCGATACCGGGTTCACCGGCCAGCAACACCGTCTCGGACCCAGCGGTCACGCACCGCTTCCACGCATCCGCGAGTTGTTCGAACACCTCTTCCCGTCCGGAGAACGGCAGGCCGCCGGCGTGAGCGAACACCGGAGGGAGCCCGAGCTCGACGTTCGCCGATGCGATCTCGTCGTCGAGCGGCGTCCACCGCACCTCGCACGCAGGAAGCGGCTCGGCCAGACCCTTCAGCGTGAGTTCGCCGAGCGAGACGAACTCGTGCCCACCGCGCCCACGGGCCAGCAAGCGAACCATTTCGGCGCAGCGGATCGTGCCCGGCTCGGCCGACGCCTCGAGACGCTGCGCCTCCACCACCGGGAGCCCGAAGCAGTCGCCGCCTTCGAAGGTCACGTCTCCGGTAGAGATGCCGACCCGCACACGCATGGCCTCCGTCGCTCCCCGACGGTTGGCCCGGTCGATCTCCTGCTGCAACGCCACCGCCGCCCCAACCGCACCGGCCGCGCTCGGGAACGCGGCCATGAACCCGTCGCCGAGATGCTTCACCACACGTCCGCCGTTGGTCGTGATCGCATCGGTGAGGAGTGCATCGTGGACGCCCTGCAGTCGGTCGGCGCCCTCCTCGCCCAGGCGCGCCCGCATCGCCGTGCTCCCCGTCAAATCGGTGAACATCACCGTGACGGTGCCAACCTCGCGTGCTGTCCCGTCCCCGTCCACCCTCCCATCATGGCCCGGACCACTCCAACGCCGCATGATTGGTACCTCAGTCGCCCCGGAAGCGACTCAGATACCAATCAGACCTTGATCACATTGAGGCCGCGCATCTCCGCCCACGAAGCCGAGGTGTCGTCGACTGTCAGGAAGTGATCCACCTCCGTTGTCACAGCGGCAGAAACATGGAAGGCAATGCTCGGTGGTGCACCCAACCACGCGAGGTCGACGGCGGCGCGCTGAACCTCGTCGTTGAGGGTCACGAGCGAGAGAGCGTTGACGGCCCACACCCACGCGACCCGGTCGATCCGACGGCCGATGAGCGAGGGCACTTCGACTTCCGTGAAATAGGAAGTGCACGTGGCATCGAACGATGACCACACGGCGACCACCCGATCACCGACCGGTCCGGGCGCCAGCGATGCCGCCAACGCCGTTCCGTCGATATAGCCAACGGTCATGCGGCCGGTCCGTCGATTGCTCCGTTGGTCGGTCCCCAGGCAGCCAGACTGCGCGCTCGAATGACGGCCGGGTCACGTGGCGTCTCCGGCAGTCGTATCACTCCGTCGGCGACCAACTCGGCGTAGCGGGTCGGGCGACCGACGGGGACGAGTCGACAAAGGGGAACGCCGGCCTCGGTGACGACGACCTCTTCACCTTGACGGACCTGGGCAAGTGCGGCCGCTGGCGTCCGTCGGAGTTCCGTCAGTGAGATCTGCATACCCTTATCCTAGTGTGCATGCGCACCCTTCGGAATGTGCGCAGTTGGTCGACGACCCATTGCCGCGCCGTGGCTGAGGCGTGCCGCACGAAGCGACCTTCGTACCGAGGTCCGCCGCTGGGCCGTCGGAGCGGCCTGGCGCGACGATTCACTCTTCACACGGGCAGTACGCTCCGAATTCCCTCAACCCGGAAGGTCGACTCGACGATGGAGCAACCCTCGACGCGCTACGCCCGTCACGGTGACCTTCATGTGGCGTACCAGACGCTCGGGTCCGGTTCCCCCGACATCGTGTTCGTCGCTCCGCTCTACACGAACATCGAAGCGGTGTGGGACCAACCGCCGATGGCGCAATACCTGCGGCGCCTGTCGGAGATGGGTCGTCTCGTGTTGTTCGATGCGATCGGCACGGGGCTCTCTGACCCGCTCCCCGAACTCGCTCATTCGCTCGACTCGTGGGCCAACGACGTCAAGGTGGTGATGGATGCGGTCGGCATCGAGAGTGCGGCGATCCACAGCTTCGACTCGGCCGGCGAGATGGCCATGCTCTTCGCCGCGCAGTATCCCGAGCGGGTTTCGTCGCTCGTGCTCGTCAACACCTTCGCCCGCCTCCAGTACGCGGACGACTTCCCGCTGGGTCTGACGCAGGAGCAATGGGACCGCTACCTCGAGTTCTGGCGCACGAACTGGGGGACGGGCCGGGTGTTCGGTTTGATGAGCAACATCAAAGAACCGTCCGAACTCGTCGCCCTCGGCCGCTACGAGCGGCAGGTCGCCAGCCCTGGCGCCGCCCTCCGCTACCTCGACCGCGAATGGCGGACCGACGTCCGGCCGGTGCTGCCGCTGATCTCGGCACCAACGCTGATCATCCACCGTGCCGAGAACAGAACCGCTGCGGTCGGTCACGGCCGCTTCCTGGCTGAGCAGATCCGTGGGTCGACGTACGTCGAGGTCCCCGGCAAGGAGCATCTTCCGTTCATGGGCAACTCCGACGCGATCCTTGAGGAGATCCGCGGATTTCTCACCGGGGTGCGGGCCGCGCCGATCATCGACCGCATTCTGGCGACGATGCTCTTCACCGACATCGTCGATTCGACCCCGACGGCGGCGCGGGTCGGCGATCGACGATGGCACGAGCTCCTCGATGCCCACGACCATGCGGTGGCCGCTGCTGTCGCCCGGTTCGATGGGCGCCTCGTCAAGACCACCGGTGACGGTGCCCTCGCCACGTTCAACAGTCCCGGTCGCGCCATCGCCGCCGCCCGCGCCATCGACCAGAGCACCCACGCTTTCGGTCTCGAGGTCCGTGCCGGAATCCACACCGGAGAATGTGAAGTTCGCGGTACTGATGTCGGCGGCATCGCCGTGCACATCGCGGCCCGGATCGCCGGGTTGGCGAAAGGTCGACAGGTGCTGGTGTCGCGGACGGTGACCGACCTCGTCGTGGGCGGAGACATCGAGTTCGCCGACCACGGTGAGCACGAGCTGAAGGGCGTCCCCGGCGCGTTTCACCTCTACTCGGTGCGGTAACGACCGTTCGAGGTGCTCAGCTTACGGGTGGTCGCTCTTGCGTGATGTGGATCACAGACCGACCGCAGTTCGTCCGTCACGATCGGAAGGAAACCACACCACGAAGGATTGACAAACGAACATGACGACATCAGTGGTCGATTCGCGCGAGCTGCGCTCGCTTGCATTGTTTTCCCGCTGCCACCCCGCCGATCTCGCTGCCGTGGCCGCCGCCGTGACGGAGACGGTTATCCTGCCCGAAGGCACGGTGATCTGTCGCGAGGGCGAGACCGCCTCGCAGTGGTGGATCGTGGCCGAGGGCCTTGCCGACGTCACGACTCGAGGTCGCTACCTGTCGACGATCGGTTCCGGCGAAACCATCGGTGAACTCGCGCTCCTCGACGGCGAGCGGAGAAATGCCACCGTGGTCGCGGGAACCGACGTGGTCCTCCATGTCGTGGACGGCACATCATTTCTCCAGGTGCTCCACGATCACCCGGGTCTTTCGATCGCTCTACTTCGTCAGCTTGCCGGTCGCATGCGCCAGTCGAACGATCGCCTCGCCGGGAACACGACATCGGCGCTCGCCGGTGCGGTCGCAGATGTCGCGGCACCCACTTCGCCGACAACAGTCGCTGATCGGACCGCGTCGAATGCCTCGACTTCTGACGACGAAGCCCCGACGATCGATCCGTCGCTCCCCGGGTACTTCGCCGACCCATACGCGACCTATCGGGCGCTGCGAGACACCGACCCCGTTCACTACTCCGAATCGGTCGGTGCCTTCTTCATCACGCGCTATGAAGACGTGCACCGACTGACCCGCGATCGCACGTTGATGGTCAACATCGACTTCGCCACCTCGACGCCGATGATCGATGCAGAGCGCTCCCGGCTCCAGGAACTCCACAGTCCGCCGACGATCCTCCAGCTCGACGGCGACGATCACAACCGGTTGCGGCGCCTGGTCACCCGGGTGTTCACGCCGAAGGCGATCGCATCGTGGAGGGACCGTGCCGACACGATTGTGGAAGGACTTCTCGCGGGTGCGACGGAACGCGACGAGCTCGACCTCATCGACGACTACGCCTTGATTCTTCCGGCGCAGATCATCTCGGAGATGCTCGGTATGCCGTCGAAGGACATCCCGGATCTTCGTCGGTGGTCGAATGCCCTGAGCAAGACCCTCGATCCCATCAACACGCCGGAGGAGCAGCAAGCGGCGACCGACGCCGGACGCTCGATGGGTGGCTTCATCAAAGAAGTCATCGACCACAAGCGGATCAACCCCGGCGACGACATCCTCACTGCGCTTATCAACGCGAAGGACGAGAACCAGTCGCTGAACACCGGCGAGCTGATCGTGCAGGTGCTGACGCTCTACATCGCCGGTCACGAGACGACGTTGAACCTCATCGGAAACAGCTTCACGCACCTGTTCGAGTCACCGAAACAGCTCGATCTTCTCCGTGCCGATCCGAGCAATGACGCCAACGCCATCGAAGAATTGTTGCGGTTCGATTCACCGCTGCAGTTCACCCGTCGCATCGCTGCGGAGAGCTTCGTCGTCGGTGATACCGAGATCCCCGCCGGCAGCGTCGTGTTTCTCGGTCTCGGCTCGGCGAACCACGATCCTCGGAAGTGGGGGCCGACAGCAGACCAGATCGACCTGTATCGGGCAGGCGCCAACGAACACCAATCCTTCGGCGGCGGGGCCCACTATTGCCTCGGCGCGGCGCTCGCTCGCCTCGAAGCGCAGATCGCCATTCCGCGGCTCGCTCGACGGTTCCCTCGGATGGCTCCTGCGTACGAAGTTCCGGCATGGAGCCACCGCATGACGCTCCGGGGCGTCGGCCACCTGCCAGTGCGGCTCGACCACGGCTGAGTTCCCCACCGAGTTCGCAGCCGCGGTTGCTGTGGGAGCAACGAATACCCCGAACTTGCGACACTGACGACGCACAGAGCGGCAACACTGGTGGCCATGGTTGATCTGGACGACGTGCGAGCACAACTGCGGACGGCAGCCGACGGGCTTGCCGATGCTGCCATGGACACACTGCGGGCGGCAATGCGGTCGCGTGATCAGGACGAGATCACCGAGCTGAGGGCCAAGGAGAAGCGGCTGACCCGCGCCCGTCGCTCGGTCGAGAAGGCCGTCTCGCTCCTCGACGGGCGCGACTGACATCCCCATCCCCTCCGGCACGTGAGGTTGGTGGTTCGGGGCTCGTTCGCCCCACGCGCACCTCGGGCGAATGCACGCGCAGATCAGCGGATTTCGGTCGGCAGGCGCCACGTTCTGAGCGAGGTGCGCGTCAGATCGCCGGAGCTGCGCGTCAGACCTCGGGAGCTGCGCGCGGCGACAACCTCCTCGACGGAAGTCAGGTGCCGCCGAGGGTGCCGAGCGCGGCGATCACCTCAGGCGAACCGAAGCGTTCGAAGCGCGCATCGTTGACGAGGTCGAATCTGCCCCACAGTCCGAGGAACAGCTCGCTTGCCGTGCCCCGGATCGCTGCGTCGCCCTTGCCGTGACCGTGGGAGACCGCGATCACGCCGTCGTCGACGTTGATCATCCACTCGCCGGGGGTGTCGGTCGCGTGCAGGTGCAGCGACCCACCGAGGGACGTCATCCCCCTCGCGGCGAGCAGACGCTCACGGACCATCACGAAGTACTCGTCGACGCCATCGACTGCGAGTTCTGCCGGCACATGCCAGTTCGAGCCGACTGCGTTCTCGGCGTCCCACCGGTGAGCGGCCGTCTCGTGGGCCATCCGGCGGAACCAGAAGTAGGCGCGCTTGGGTTCGTGGAGGAAGTTCCACGCGTCGGAGTCCGGGTCGCGACCGGCGAGAACCGCGTCGAGCTCCGCGGCGCCGCGGCGCATGTAGTCGGGTACGCCATCGGGCTCACGAGGTGGCTTTTCCAGCGAGTCTGCGTCGGGGAACCCGTCGAGCGAGTTCGTAAGCACACTGATGGCCATGCGGTACACCCGCGCCGTGTGTCCGGCGAGCCGCGCCACGTCCCATCCCGGACACGTCGGAACTACGACCGAGCCGTCCGATTTGACCAGCGCGGCGAGCCGTTCGGCATCGGTGGCGATCGCTGCGCGCATGGCGTCGACTAGGGCAGTCATGATCGAACCGTAGCGAAGAATGTCCGGATGTCGCCGAGCAGATCGTCGGGTCGCTCCATCGCGGCGAAGTGGCCCCCGATCTCGAAGACGCTCCAGTGGCGGATGTCGTAGCGGGCTGCGGCCCATGACCGCGGTGCCCGGTAGATCTCCTTGGGAAAGATCGCGCACCCGGTCGGCACGGAGGACGCAGGCTGCCCGGCACCACGACCCGGACCCATGGACTCGTAGTACAGCCGCATCGACGAATTGATCGTGCCGGTCACCCAGTAGATGGTCATGTTCGTGCAGATCTGATCCATGGTGAGCACCGAGAACGGATCACCGTTGCAGTCGGCCCACTGGCGGAACTTCTCGAGGATCCAGCCGGCCATGCCGGCGGGGGAGTCGGTGAGGCCATAGGCAAGGGTCTGGGGCCGCGTGCCCTGGATCTGCTGGTAGCCGGTCTCGTGGGTCCGGAAGTTCGCCATGTCGGCCACGGCGGCGACCTCTTGCTCGGTCAGGTCGGCCATGGCGTCAACCCCCTTCGGCGGTCCGGCGACCACCATGTTGAGATGCAGGCCGATGATGGCGTCACCATGATTCGCGGCGATCTGCGACGCGATGATGGCACCCCAGTCGCCGCCCTGCAGCCCGTAGCGTGCATAACCGAGTTCGCCCATGAGCGTATGGATCGCGTCGCCGGCGCGCTTGGTGTTCCAGCCTGGGTCGTTCGTTGGTCCGGAGAACCCGTAGCCGGGGATGGACGGGCACACCACGTGGAAGGCGTCGTCCTCGCTGCCGCCATGTGCCGTCGGATTCGTAAGCGGACCTACGATGTGTTCGAACTCGGCAAACGAGCCGGGCCAGCCGTGGATAAGACACAGCGGGGTGGCCGACTCGTGCGGCGACCTCGCGTGGAGCGCGTGAACGCCGGTTCCGTCGATGGTGGTGCGCACGTGGCCGAACGCGTTGAGGCGCGCCTCGGCCGCCCGCCAATCGAACTCGTTTCGCCAGAAGGTGCACAGGCGCTGCACCGCCTCGAGCTCTATCCCGTAGTCGGCGATGTTGTGGGGCGCCGCATCAGGCCAGCGGGTGCGGGCGAGTCGATCGCGCAGATCGACGAGCACATCGTCGGCGACGTCGATGCGGAACGTTTCGGGTGGCATCGACGAGGGCGCGATCAGTGGCGGACGATGTCGGCCATCGCCCGCAGCAGCTTCGGCGGACCGGACAAGAGAAGCGTCGTGATGCACGATTCCTCCCACGCGCCGAGGTCGTCGCGGATCTTGTCGGCCGGGCCGATCAGCGCCACCTGCTCGCACAGCGATGTGGGAACCGACGCAATAGCAGCGCGCTTATCACCGGCGAGGTAGAGGTCCTGCACCTTCACGGCGACGTCTTCGTAGCCCATGCGGGCGAACACATCGAAGTGGAAGTTCTGTCCTCGTGCCCCCATGCCGCCCATGTAGAGAGCGAGGAAGGGGCGGATCTGGTCGGCGGCCCGCTCCACGTCGTCATCGATGATCGCCGTCACGACGGCCGCTGCCTCGAACGTTTCCGCCGTTTGGCGGGCGCCGGGTCGAGCGAAGCCTTCGGCGAGGGCCTTTCGGTACCACTCGTCATGGGACGGCGCATAGAACAGCGGGAGCCATCCGTCGCAGATCTCGGCGGC
>JANPDB010000737.1:0-6886 GCA_031431255.1 Acidimicrobiia bacterium
TGCTTTTCCGGCGCGGCGAGCCCGATGCGGCTCGAGGGCTGCTGCAGGAAGTGGTCGACAAGTTCCCGGCCGACAGCTCTGGCATCGACCTCGACCGAGCACGGGAAGCGCTGCAGGGGGCTGCCGAGCTGCGTCCGCAGCTGCGGTACTCGATGGCCTGAGCGGTCGTCGCTCAGTCCGGCTAGGGAAGCTGATCGTTCGTGGGCCGGGGCGTGTCGGGCCACACCCAGCGGCGCAGCGCCGTGTCGCAGATGACGTAGCCCCAGCGAACGAGGTCGCGCCGAACCTGTTCGGGCAGCCCCGTCAACCGCGTTGCCACGTGCGCCGGATAGCCGGGGGGCACGTGCGCGAACGGCAGCGGATCGGGCAGCCCGTAGTCGGCCACCTCGGACGTAATGCTCCAGTAGGTGCCCGCGCGTTGCCCGTCGAGGAAGCTCTCGATCAGCTGCACCTTGCGCAATGCCCGCACCTGCGAGTTCATCACGCCGGCGACGCGCACGAACTGGCGCAACCAATCGGTCGGTTGCTTTGCCTCCGGCTTGAAGGACTCGCCGGCATCGGACACGAGCACGGTGTCGCAGTTCGACCACACCGTCTGCAGCCCGAGGTTGTCGTAGACGCCACCGTCGGAGAGCACAAACTCTTTCAGGAACGGTTCCGGGTTCGGGTGCTGCGGCTCGTGGGTGCGGTCGTACGCCCCGGTTGGCGTCGTACGGTGGGGCGAGAAGAACGGCGGGAACGAGCTGGAGGCGGCGACAGCCACTGCGAGTGAAGTGGTGGGCTGACTCCAGATGCCGATGCTGTAGTCGCCCATGTAGGGCCTCGAGAACCGGAACTGCTTGCCCGTCTGCAGGTTCGTGGAATCGATGACGAACCGTGGCCCTGCGTCGTCGGCGGGCAGGTCCTGCAAGGTCGCACCATCGAAGAGGTGGCGATCGTACGCCTCGGCCAGGCATCCGCTCACGGACTTGCCCGGCAGCAGCCCCTTCCAGAAGCACTTCGCATCGATTCCCACTCCGCCGAACTCGAACACGCGAGACACCACCAGCGCATCCAGGTTCGTCGCCTGATCATGCTCGTCCCACTCCAGCTCGGCCCAGCGGAGGCCGAGTACGGCGGCCGTGATCGAGCCGCCGGACACGCTGGAGACACGGCGCAACCACCGGAGCCGACCGAGCTGGTTCAGACGGATCAGTGCACCCAGATGGAACAGCATCGCCCGGTAGCCACCGCCCGAGAAGCACAGGCCCAGCCCAGCGGGAGGGCCGGCGTCAAACGGCCAGGGAGCGTGCACCATCGAAGTCGGCTTCGGTGCGTGCGCGGTCATCGACACCTCGTCCCCATAGTTGCTGCATCGACGCGACAGAACCTATCGGACGCACGATCGTTGCGTCCCGAGGCCGGGAGGCACCATCTCCTCGGTGGGGTTCAGGGACGTTGAGCTGGGCACTCCCCCTGGCGAGCGATCAGCCCATGGCGGCACACCGTGAGGAGTGCGATGTTCGCAGGGTTGGGCTACCAGCCGTCGAGGATGGCTCGGCCGCCGGAGGTGCCGATGCGGGTGGCGCCCGCCTCGATCATGGCCCTGGCCGTTGCTGCGTCGCGGATGCCGCCGGAGGCCTTGATGCCGGTGTCTTCGCCGACCGTGTCGGCCATGAGGCGCACGGCGGCGACGGTCGCGCCACCCGAGGGATGAAACCCCGTCGAGGTCTTCACGAAGTCGGCCCCCGCTGACCTCGCGACGCGGCAGGCCTCGACGATCTCGGTGTCGGTCAGTACTCCCGTCTCCAGGATGACCTTGAGGAGCGCGTTGGGGACAGCGGCGGCGACGTCGGCGATGTCGGCTTCGAGTCCGTCCCAGTCGCCAGACTTGATGAGTCCGAGATTCGCGACCATGTCGATCTCGCTCGCGCCAGCGGCGACGGCGAGCGACGCCTCCATGGCCTTGATGCGGCTGTCGACGGCACCGCTGGGGAATCCGATGACGGTGCACACGACGATGCCGCCGTCGACGGCGTTGACGGCAAGTTCGACATGGCACGGGCTCACGCAGACGGCACCGACACCAAGCTCGTTCGCCTCCACGCAGAGCGCCACAACCTCGTCGGGCGTGGCCTCGGGACGAAGGAGCGTGAGATCGAGCATGCGGGCGACGTCATCGCGGGACAGGTCCATGTCCCACGTTCTCACGGCGCCGCCGCTCTCCGCTTCCGATCCGCCGAAGCGGAGTTCATCGCCGGCAAGGCGCAGACTGCCCGGGATTCGTCGCCGAAACCGGCTCTGCGGGCGACGGAGACCGAATTGGCGGGCGATGCGGCCGTGTGCAGAGGCAGCGCGGAGTTTGGAAGGATGCCGGGGTGACTGATTCGACTTCCCCGGGTCCCGCAGCAGTCCGTCTCACGGCGCAGCGTTGGCTCGCCTTGGATCCCGACCCTGTCACCCGAGCGGAGACACACACGCTCCTTGACGCCGCGGCGACTGGCGAGGCGAAGGCGGTGGAGGAGCTCGCCAACCGCTTTACCGGGCGTCTCCAGTTCGGCACGGCCGGGATTCGGGCGGCCCTGGGGGCCGGGCCGCAGCGGATGAACCGCCTGGTCGTCCGGCAGACGGCGGCCGGTGTGGCGGCTGACCTGCTGGCGAACGTGCCCGACGCAGGCACCCGAGGTGTCGTGATCGGCGGCGATGCCCGTCACGGGTCGAAGGAGTTCGTGGAAGACGTGGCCGCGGTCCTCGCCTCTGCCGGTATCGCGTCGATCCGGTTCCCTGACCCGACCCCGACGCCGGTGGTGGCGTTTGCCACGAAGCACCTCAACGTCGCCGCCGGCATCCAGGTGACGGCGAGCCACAACCCGCCGGCCGACAACGGCATGAAGGTCTACTGGGGTGACGGTGCCCAGATCGTGCCGCCCATGGATGCACGCATCGCCGCGGCGATCGACGTCGTCGCGACCGGTCCGATCGCCCTTGCCGGTCCGCACAGCCCGCTGGCCCAGTTCGTCGACCCGACGCTCGTCGATCAGTACGTGGCAGGGGTGCACGCGCTCGATCCCCACACCGCGTCGGCTGTCGAGCGGGCTGCGCTGAAGATCGTCATAACCCCGATGCACGGTGTGGGCGGCGCCCTTCTCGTTCGCGTTCTTCGCGAAGCAGGGTTCACCCAAGTCGTGCCCGTCGCGGAGCAGTTCGTGCCGGACCCGGACTTCCCGACGGTGTCGTTCCCGAACCCCGAAGAGCCCGGCGCGCTCGACCTGGCGTTCGCCACGGCGAGACGCGTCGGCGCCGACATCATCATCGCCAACGACCCGGACGCCGACCGGTGTGCCCTGGCCGTGCTCGATCCCTCGGCCGAAGGTGGATGGCGCATGCTGCGGGGTGATGAGGTCGGCTGGGTTCTCGCCGACCACCTTCTGGGGGTTCCGTCCGAGGACCCGCGCCCGACCCTGCTCGTCACGACCCTGGTTTCGTCGTCCCTGCTTCGCGCCATGGCAGCGCGTCGGGGTGCGGCCTACGTCGAAACGCTCACCGGATTCAAATGGCTCGCCCGGGCAGCCATGGATCGTCCTGACCATCGCCTCGTCCTCGCCTACGAGGAGGCTCTCGGGTATTGCGTCGGCGACCTGGTTGCTGACAAGGACGGCTTCAGCGCCGCCCTTGTGGCTGCTGACCTGGCTGCGCGACGCAAGGCCGACGGCTCGTCGCTGGTCGGCGCTCTGCGCGACATCGAGTCGACCTACGGGCGCTACGACACGTCGCAGTGGTCGCTTCGCTTCGACGGACCCACGGCGGCCGAGGACATGGCGGCGCTCATGGTGCGGGCCCGCGCCGCACACCCGTCGGAGATCGCCGGATGCAAGGTGGTGGAGGAGCGGGACTACCTCAGCAGCGACCCGTCGGCCGACGTCGTTGTCTTCTCCCTCGGCGAGATCGGGCGTATCACGGTGCGCCCGAGCGGGACCGAGCCGAAGTGCAAGGTCTACTTCGAGGTCGTGTCGCACGGAGGTGCGGCGGCCGTCACGGTCGACGAACTCCGACTGGCCATGGCTGTGCTGCTGGGTATCCCGGCATGATCTGGCGTGGTCGTCGCGTGTCTGGCTATGGCTCTGCTGCTGGGTATCCCGGCATGATCTGGTGTGGTCGTCGCGTGTCTGGCTATGGCTCTGCTGTTGGGTGTCCCGGCGTGATCCGTCCGACGAACCGGGGGCGATGATGCCCGAGCTCGGGCGGCTTCGCTGGGAGAAGTCCTTCGTGACTGTCCGCGCCGATGCCGCGATTCCGCTCCTCGCCCATGTTCGTGCCACGGGTTCGACGTCAGCTCCCGTGACCATCCTCGTGGTCGTGTCGCCACTCGCGTCCCACGTCGCGGTCGAGACGGAGATCGAGGCCCTCGTTCGTTCGGGCCGCCGGGTCCTCGTCGCCGATCACCCCGGCACCGGTGGAAGTGACGAGTGGGCGGGCTCGCTCGACGACTGGATCGACCAGGTCGGCGGCGGGGTGGATGCCGCTGTGCTCGTCGCCATGGGTCCCGCCGCGGGCGATCCCCAGGAGCTCGCCGCGCTTGCCGAACGGTTGGAGCCACGCGCCGACGGCGCACATCTTGCCGCAGCGATCGATACCGTGCGCTCTGCTTGGGTCTTCGACCCATGGCACGAACGAACATCCGACGCACGTCTGCGCGTCGTTGTTCCCGATGCCGCCGCGCTGCATGTTGCGGCCCTGCGTCTCCTCGAATCGCCGGGCACACTCACCGAGCGCGGCGCCTGGTTCGACGGACTCGCCTCGCACGTATTCAGGCCACGGCGGGCGAGCCAAGATCCTGACCCGGCCCGATGCTACGTACACACACGATTCGGACAGGTGCACATCCGAACAGAAGGTCGTCGCAACCGGCGTCCGACGCTCCTCGCATTGCATCCGTCCCCTGGTTCGGCGCGGCCGTATGCGCACGTAGCGGCTCGGCTCGGCTCGACTCGCCGTGTCGTCTCTCCCGACATGCTCGGCAACGGGGACTCCGACGCTCCGGCGGTCCACCACGCGCTCGTCGATGCGTTGTCCCCGGAGTTCGGCGACACCTGCGGCACGACGCGCACACTGGCCGACTACGCGGACGAGGCGATCGCCGTGCTCGACGCGCTCGGTGAGGAGGAGCCCGTCGACATCTGGGGCAACCACACCGGCGCTCTCGTCGGCATGGAGTTGGCGATCCGCCATCCGCATCGTGTGGGGCGACTGGTCTTGGACGGCATCACGATCTTCGATCCGGCCGAGAAGGCCGACATCGTTGCCCACTACCTCCCGCCGTTCGACCTCGACGACTACGGAGCCCACCTGCTCCGGGCGTGGGGCATGCGTCACGACATGATCCTCTTCTGGCCGTGGTACCGGACGAACCCGGCCGGGTGGCGCCCGCTGGGCGCCCTCTCGCCAACGGCATTGCACGCCATCACCATGGAGCTGCTCCGCAGCGGACCAACGTTCCGCACGGCCTATGACGCTGCGTTCCGCTACCCGACCACGTCGCGGTTGCCGCTGCTCACGGTTCCGGCAATGCTCACGGTGTTTCCGAACGACCCGCTCGCCGGTGCAGCCGACGAGGCGTGCCGGCTTCTCCCGTCACTCCAGCGGGCCAGCATCGGCGGCTACGGGCCCGGCCACCTCGAAGAGTCGGTCCGGGTGATCACCGACTTCCTTGACGCGTCTGCGGCCCCGTCGGGTCGAGTCTCCGGCGGCCGCTGAGCGCACCGGCCACCACCCGGGAAGAGCGGTCCGCGTGCCCGATGCGTACTTCGTCAGCCGTTCGCGGTCGCTCGCGTTGAGTAGATCGATCACATCGAAATACGCCTGAGGGCCGGCTGCTCGCAACGCGCGTGCCGGCTCACCGTTGCGTTCGGGAAGACACGTTGTCAGGAGGACAACGGGGCAACCGTTGACGTGATCGCGAATGGCGTGAAGGCGGCCAAGGGTGTCAAAGACCTCACTCGCGTTGGTCATCCCTCCGCGGTGTGTCATATGCGCGCCGACTGTTTTGAAGTACCACGTCTGCCCGAGATCGTCGAGGGCTCGGAAGTCGAGGGAAACCCCGGTCTTCGGGATCCTCGGAGACACGCTGACAACGGTGAAGCCCGCGTTCCGCAGCACGGACTCGGCCATCTTCGCCGTGCCGATCGAAGCCTCACCGTTCTCGTCATCCGTGCGCGTTCCTTCTATGGCAACGCGAGCGCGAGCGACTTCGACATAGGCCGGGTCGAGGTCGTAGCCGATGTAGCGCCGACCGAGCCGAGACGCCGCGATCAAGGCGGAGCCGCTGCCGAGGAAGGGATCGAGAACGAGGTCGTTTTCGTACGTATACAGACGAATGAGCTTCTCGGGGAGCTCCACCGGGAACGGCGCTGGATGACCCACCCGCTTCGCTGACTCGGGAGTGATGTCCCAGACGTCGAGCGTCAGCGAGAGGAAGTCGTCGGTGGCGATGGTGGCCACGTGCGGAAGGTGCTCCTTCGCTCGTGTGGCCTTGTTGCGCGCCCGATCGAAGCGGCCCTTCGACGCAATGATGACGCGCTCTGTGAGGTCACGGAGTACCGGGTTCGCCGGGCTGCGATACGAACCCCACGCGCACGAACCGGTGGCGCCGACCGCCTTGCGCCAAATCACCTCGCCGCGCAGCAGCAGTCCGAGGTCGTCCTGGAGGATACGGATCACGTCGGCCGACAGACTGCGGTACGGCTTGCGTCCAAGGTTGGCGACATTCACCGCGATCCGTCCACCGGGCTCGAGCACTCGGACACATTCGGTGAACACCTCGCGAAGCATGTCGAGGAACTCGACGTAGGAGGACGGCACGTGATCGGCAGTCAACTCTTCCTCGTACTGCTTGCCGGCGAAGTACGGC
>JANPDB010000738.1:0-3822 GCA_031431255.1 Acidimicrobiia bacterium
GGTTCGTGAAGGGCACAGGGCTCTGCCGCCAGGCACGGCCGGTTCTGCAGCACGCAGTGCGTGACGTCGGTCGAGCCCTCAACCGCTTCGATGACCTGGAGAACGTTGACCTCGGCGAGGTTGACCGCCACCGTGTATCCGCCGGTCGGTCCCGGCTCAGAACGTACCCACCCTCGGTCCACCAACGCCGTCATCGCCTGCGAGAGGAATCCCGGAGTCGTGCCGACGAGGGCGGCAAGGTCTGACGCCTTCGTTCTGCGACCTCCGAGCTCCGCGGACGCCAGAGCGATCAGCGAACGGGTGGCCAGGTCGGACCGACGCGTGATCTCTAATCTCATAGTCACACACTATACAACTACGAATTACCCGGCCGCCCGGGACTTTCGTCCCTTCTCGACCTCCATTCGGCGGGCGCACGCTGATCCCACACGAGATCCAGGAGGGTCAACGACATGTCAGCTACCGAACAACAACTCCAGGCCGCGGGGTCACGATCGAGGTGGTCGGAGCTTTCCGGCGGCGCGTTCCTGGCCATGGCGCTCGGCCTCATTGCGCTGTGCGTCGCCGTCGTTGCGCTCTACCTTCCCGGGAACGACAGCGGCTCGAATCGCACTACCTCGGCGCCGGTGGCAGCATCGCCCGCCGCGGCGCCCGCCCAGGGCGCCTTCGGCGCGAAGCCGACGACGGTGCTCGTGTCGCTGGGCGACCTGTTCGTGAAACCGAACAAGCTCTCCGCCAACGCCGGCGATCACGTCGTTCTCAACGTCCGCAACACCGGCAAGCTCGAACACGACCTCCAGCTCTCGAGCGGAGCCAAGACGAAGATGCTCAAAGCGGGCGAGTCGGAGACGCTCGACCTCGGGGCCGTCACCACGTCGCTGACCGGGTCGTGCACCGTCGCCGGCCACAAGGACGCGGGGATGACGTTCGCCCTCGACGTCGTCGGCGGAACACCGGCGGTCGCGGTCGCGGTGAAGCCGGCGGCAGACGCGGGAGCGGCGATGCACAGTGAAGCGACACCAGCGATCGTCGAGACACCCAACGCCACGATCGACTTCAACGCTGCTCCGCCGGCTGGCTGGAAGCCGCGTGACCCGGTGCTCGCTCCTGCCCTCACCGGCACCGTGCATGAGATCACCTTCCGGG
This sequence comes from Acidimicrobiia bacterium, assembly GCA_031431255.1. Taxonomy (GTDB): domain Bacteria; phylum Actinomycetota; class Acidimicrobiia; order Acidimicrobiales; family JANYDT01; genus JANLQX01. The sequence goes on from JANPDB010000738.1 coordinate 1,147, forward strand.
CCACCGAAAAAGTCATCGAGGTCTCGCCCGGAGTGACCCAGGAGATGTGGACCTTCAACGACACCGTTCCCGGCCCGGTCCTCCACGGCAAGATCGGCGACACGTTCAAGGTCACCCTGATCAACGACGGCAAGGTCGGACATTCGATCGACTTCCACGCCAGCCGCGTGGCGTGGAACGACAAGATGCGGACGCTTCAGCCGGGTGAGTCGCTCGTCTACGAGTTCACCGCAAACTATGCCGGCGCATTCATGTACCACTGCGGGACCGCACCGGCCCTTCACCACATCGGAAACGGCATGTACGGGGCGATCATCATCGACCCGCCGGAACTCGCACCGGTCGCCCACGAGTACCTGATCGTCCAGTCCGAGCTGTATCTCGGGCCGCAGGGTCAGCCGGGAAGCCTGGCGAAGATGTCGGCGGAGAACTTCGATGCCGTGGTCTTCAACGGCTATGTGAAGGGCTACTTCCATGCACCGATCCGGGTCGAACCCAACGAGCGAGTCCGCGTGTGGGTCGTCGATGACGGACCGTCGGAGAACTCGGCCTTCCACATCGTCGGCACCATCTTCGACACCGTCTGGAAGGAAGGGACGTACCTCCTGCGACCCGATGCCCGACAAGGCGGATCTCAGGTTCTCGACCTCCAGCCCGCACAGGGAGGCTTCGTCGAATTCAGCTTCGCCGAGAAGGGTCTATACCCGATCGTGACCCACAAGTTCTCGAACGTGGGCAAAGGCGCACTCGGACTCTTCCAAGCTGGCGATGTCGCCCCGACCGGAGGGGGCCACTAGCCACGTCGGATCTCCGAACCGGCACCCGCCCGGGCCTCGGAAGCGCAACCCCACAGTTGTGCTCTCCGGGGTCCGGGCACTTGTCGTTCACACTCCCGAGGTTCGGCAGCGCCGCAGGGGAGGACAGGGCATCAACGCATGGCGAGGCCGGACCGCACCGCGGTGTAGGTCGCCACCACGACCAGGAGCACCACGAACCAGCGCTGCAGCGAGGTCGAATCTCGGGTGCTCGCCAGTCGGCTGCCGACCACGACGCCGATGAGGCTGGCCGCGGTGAACGGGATCACGGTGGCCCACTCGATGGACCCGGATTGGAGCCGCGTCGAGAGGGCGACGACGGAGTTGATGGTGATCACCAGCAACGACGTGCCGACTGCCTCCGGCATCGAAAAACGCAGCGCGAGAACGAGCGCCGGAACGATCACGAACCCGCCACCAACACCGAAGAAACCGGTCAGCAGTCCGACCACCGTGCCGGCCAGGGCCACCCGCACGATCGTGGCGAGATCGAGACTCACCATGCGGCGCGGCGCGGGTCCCGGCACCGGGTTCGCCGCCGCGCCGAGCGAGCGCGGTTGAGGCTTCGGAGCCGAGGCGATCCTGCGCCACATCGCTGCCGCTGCGACCAGCATCAGCCCGGCGAAGGCAAGCAGAAGCACGTTGGCGTCGACCGAGGCGTTCCAGCGCGAGCCAAGAAGTGATCCGCCGATGCCGGCCAGCCCAAAGATCACACCCGGGCCGAAACGCACCCGGCCAGCGCGCCAATGGGGGACGATCCCGATCAGCGCAGTGATGGCCACCAGCACCAGCGACGTTGTCGTCGCGTGCTTCGGGGTCTGACCGGCGGCGTAGACGAGGGCCGGAACCGCGAGGATCGAACCGCCGCCACCGAGGGCTCCGAGTGATGCGCCGATCAGGAATCCGAGCGGCGATGCGAGCAACGAGCGGAGGTCCACGGTTCAGATGACCGTTCCTTCGCGGCCGTCGAATCTGACGACCGGATGGCCGAAGCTCGACCAGACGTTCATGCCGCCAGTGAGATTCGCTGCGTCGAACCCTTGTCGCTGCAGCCATTCGGTGGCCTTCGACGAACGAGCACCTGATCGGCAGACACAGACAATGCGCTTGCTCCGATCGAGGGTGTCCGCGAGCGAAGGCAGTGTGCTCAGCGGGATAGTGACCGAGCCGGGAGCATGACCGAACCGCCACTCTTCTGCTTCACGGACGTCGAGCAACAGAAACGAAGGGTCACCGCTCGCGAGCTGCGAGGCGACGGTGTCGGCGTCGGCGTCGATGGTCGGGATACTCACCGACGACATCACCGCGCACCTCCCGCCGCCGCCGCGAGCCCGTCCGAGCGCAGCGCCCATGCGGTGTAGCCACCGAGGAGATCGGACACGTCGGAGAAGCCGTGCGATCGGAGCAGGCTCGACGCGATCGCCGAGCGATAGCCGCCGGCGCAGAACACGACCGTCGGAGCGGACGGGTCGAGCTCGCCAAGCCGGGTGAGCAATGACGGCAAGCTGAGGGGGCGGGCGCCGGGCACTGTTCCGAGGGCGACTTCTCCCGGGTTGCGCACATCGACCAACACGAGACCGGCAACCGAATCGATCCTCGCGGCGAGCGCGTCGGCGGAAAGCCGCGAGAGCGTCTCCACGTGCTCGGGGTGGGCGATGAAGGCGGCAAGTGGATCGCTCAACGCCCCGAGAACGCGGTCGAAGCCGATGCGGGCGAGACGAACCTTGGCTTCGGCTTCATGCCCCGGGTCGGCAACCAACACGATCGGGGTGTCGGGAGCCATGACTTCTCCGGCGTACTCGGCGAATCGGCCGCCGAGCCCAACGTTCACCGAGCCCCGGAGATGACCGGCGGCGAACGA
>JANPDB010000739.1:0-7003 GCA_031431255.1 Acidimicrobiia bacterium
CTCGGGCTGCTCCCAGTAGCCGGCGAAGACCACGTTGCTTCGCGCGCATACCTCTCCATCCTCGGAGATCTTGATCGTGACGCCGATGACGGGAGCACCGGCACGAGAGAGGAGGCGCGATCGATCGCCCACCGACACCGAGTCATACTCTGCGCGCTTACGATTCATGGTGAGGAGGGGAGAAGTCTCGGTGAGTCCGTAGATCTGGATGAACTCCCATCCGAGCTCGAGTTCGACCCGTTCGATCGTCTTCGACGGCGGCGGCGCTCCGGCCACCACCATGCGCATCACGTCCCGACCGGGAATGGCTTGGCCGTTCGCGGTTCGCTTCTCGGCGGCATCGAGGGTCATGGCGACGACCGCGGGTGCGCCACACGCGAAGTTCACGCCGTGCTGCTCGACGCGATCCAAGATGTCGTTCCCGTCGACCTTGCGCAGAACGATGTGCTTGCCACCCATGCCGGTGACGGCATAGGTCTGTCCCCAGCCGTTGCAGTGGAACATCGGCAGCGTGTGGATGTAGACATCGCGGTCGCTGACGGACGAATGCCACCCGAACGTGACCGCATTCGTCCAGGCGTTTCGGTGGGTGATCTGCACGCCTTTCGGTCGGGCCGTGGTGCCCGAGGTGTAGTTGATCGTGGCAGTGGCGTCCTCGTCGGGCTCCCACGCCGTCGGCTCGGCCTCATCGGCACCGAGCGGGGCGAAGAGGGCAGCGTCGGCGGTGCCGTCGAGGGTGATGAGGTGTTCGACCTCGATGTCCTTCACGACGTCGTACTGCTCCGGATCGACCAGGAGCACCCGCGCCCCGGAGTGCTTGACGACGTAGGCGATCTCCTCGGTGTTGAGACGGAAGTTGATCGGCACGAGAACTCGTCCGTAGGTCGACGTCCCCCAGAACGAGAGGAGGAACTTGGCCGAGTTCGGGCTCACGATTGCCACCCGATCCCCCGCACCGATGCCCATGTCCTCCAGGCGCCGGGCCATGCCCCGCACCCGCGACCCCATCTCGGCATACGTCATTACGCCGAGCGAGCCGACCACGCCCGGTTCGTCGACGACCCCGACGCGATCGCCGTAGACAGCAACGGCCCGGTTGAGAAAGTCAGCGACAGTGAACGGAACCTTCACGGGGTCTCCCTTGGTAGCCGGTGTCCCGGCGTTTTCGACGTTTCCTGCAGTTTGGCCGACGCCAGGACCACGACGCCACCAGTGTCCGGTCGGGAGCGCGGTCGACCGGTTCGCAGTTCGTCCCGATAGCCACTTGGGTTTCCGAAAGGTCTGCCGCCTAGCCTTCTCCGGGCTCGGGAACGAGCGCGCCGAACGACAACAGGAGCACCCGATGGCCATGACCGACGAAGAGACCCGCACCCGCACGACGGCCGTGATCGATGCGGTCGGGGTCGACGCCGACGAGACGACGTTCCGGGGCGCGCTGTGGGACGCCGGTCTGGCAATGGTGCAGTTCCCCGAGGGCAAAGGTGGTCTCGGCCAGTCCCCGAAGCTCCAGCAGGTCGTTGAACAAACGATCCGCGATGCCGGACGCAACTTCGCGGCGCTGGCGATCAACACCATCGGCATCGGCATGGGCCTACCGACCGTCCTCACCTACGGCAGCGAAGAACACCACGAGAAGCACCTGAAGCGCATCTTCACGGGCGAGGACGTGTGGTGCCAGATGTTCAGTGAGCCGAGCCATGGCTCCGACGTTGCCGGCCTGTCGAGCAGGGCGGTGCGTGACGGCGACGAGTGGGTCGTGAACGGTCAGAAGGTGTGGACCAGCGTCGCCCACCTCTCCCGCTACGGGATGCTCCTCGTCCGCACCAATCCCGACGTGCCCAAGCACAAGGGCCTGAGCTACTTCATCCTCGACATGCAGTCACCGGGGGTGGAGATCCGTCCGCTCTTCCAGATCACCGGCGACGCCGAGTTCAACGAAGTGTTCTTCACCGACGTACGCGTACCCCATGCCAACCTGCTCGGCGAGGTCGGCGACGGCTGGCGGGTCGCCACCACCACCCTGATGAACGAGCGCGTGGCCCTCGGTGGCAGCACCGCTGAACGGGGCACCGGGAACATCGCCACGCTGCTGAAGGTGTGGCACGAGAAGGGCCCGCAGCTCGGCGCAGCAGAGCATTCGGTGTTCCGGGATCGTGTCACCCAGTTGTGGGCCAAGGCTGAAGTCGGACGCCTCACGACGTTGCGGGCGCGGGCCAAGGCCACCACGGGGAACCCGGGGCCCGAGGGCTCGGTCGGCAAGATGGCGTCGGCCGAGCTCAACTTGAAGATCTGGGAGCTGGCCATGGAGTTACTCGGCCCCGAAGGCATGCTCCACGAACCCGGCTATCCGCTCAAGCGGGTCGAGGGACGGGGAGGGCGCGAGAGCTACACGATCTCGAAGTCGTTCCTACGGTCACGGGCCAACACCATCGAGGGCGGCACGTCGGAGATCATGCGCAACATCCTCGGCGAGCGTGTGCTCGGTCTGCCGGGCGATGTCCGGGTGGACAAGGACGTCGCGTGGAAGGCGATCCCGGGCTGACCGGCGCAGCGCCGCCCGGACCTCGACGCGCGCGGCCCTTTGGGGCGAGGTGGCGACACGCCAGGGCAAAACTCGGGTCGCCGCGAAACGTCAAACCGGTAGCGTGCGGTCATGACCGCCTCAGCGATGCGCACCCGCTTTCGAGCACTGCACGAGGAGGGAACCTTCGTCCTCCCGAACCCGTTCGACGTCGGTTCGGCACGCCTCCTGCAGCACCTCGGCTTCGAAGCGCTCGCTACCACCAGCTCGGGGCTGGCTGCGACCATGGGCCGCCTCGACGGGACCGTGACCCTCGACGAGTTGGTCACTCATGTTGTCGCGATCGCGGCGGCCGTCACCATCCCGATCAACGTTGACGCCGAGCGTTGCTATGCCGAAACGCCCGCCGGAATTGCCGGGACGATCGATCGCCTCGCCGCCGCCGGTGCGTCAGGGATCTCGATCGAGGACTGGAATCCGTCGACGGAAAGGATCGACGAACTCGCGATCGCGACCGAACGCGTCGCCGCCGCGGCGGAGTCGTGTCGTCGCCACGGAATCGTGCTCACCGGCCGGGCCGAGAACTATCTGCACGGTGTGAGCGACCTCGACGACACCATCACCCGTCTGCGCGCGTATCGCGATGCCGGCGCCGACACGGTCTACGCTCCGGCGGCACACGCACCTGCGGAGGTCGAGCGAATCGTGCGCGAGTGTGCGATTCCGGTCAACGTTCTCGCCCTCCCCGGTTCGCCGACGGTGTCGGAGCTCGCCGACCTCGGTGTGCGCCGGGTTTCGACCGGCGGGGCGTTGGCATGGGCGGCCTACGGCGGTCTGGTCGCGGCAGCGACCGAACAGCGCGACCAGGGGACGAACACGTTCCTGGCGACGGCTCTGCCGGGCAGCACCCGCAACGCCGCCTTCGGGTGACCGCGCCGGCCCGAAGCACGCGGCGATGCAAGACTGCACGCCGATGACTACAGCGAACAACTACGGGTTCAACCGGATCGGCGTCGTCGGCGGCGGCCTCATGGGCTCAGGGATCGCCGAGGTGTGCGCCCGGGCCGGCCTCGACACCATCGTGGTCGAGGCGAACGACGAGGCCGCTCTTCGAGCAGAGAAGCGCCTGCAGACGTCACTCGAGCGTGGGCTCGCGGCGGGCAAGTTGGACGAGACGTCGTTCGCGAAGGCCATGGGCAGCCTCACCTTCGTCGCCGACTTCGATCCGCTCACCGACCGCGATCTCTTGATCGAAGCCGTTGTCGAGAACAAGGCGGCGAAGCTCGACGTGTTCCGCAAACTCGATGCCGTGGTGGCGAGCGAGGATGCGGTCCTCGCCTCCAACACCTCGTCGATCCCGATCATGAAACTGGCGATGGCCACTCAGCGCCCGGCGAACGTCATCGGCATCCACTTCTTCAACCCGGTTCCGGTGCTGAAGCTCGTCGAGCTCGTGACGTCGTTGCTCACGAGCGACGAGACGAAGGGACGGGCGAAGGGTTTCTCCACCGACGTGCTCCACAAGCGGGTGATCAACTCCCAAGACCGTGCCGGCTTCGTCGTCAACGCACTCCTGATCCCGTATCTGTTGAGTTCGATCCGCATGATGGAGTCCGGCTTCGCCACGGCCGAGGACATCGATGCCGGGATGGTGGAGGGCTGCGCGCACCCGATGGGCCCGCTGCGTCTCACCGACCTGATCGGCCTGGACACGACGATGGCCGTGGCCGAGAGCTTGTACGCGGAGTTCAAGGAACAGCTCTACGCCCCGCCGCCGCTCCTGTGCCGGATGGTGGAGGCCGGACTCCTCGGCCGCAAGTCCGGCCGCGGCTTCTACGTCTATGCGAAGTGATGGTCAAGAAGCAGCGTTCGACCTCGATGCCCGAAGCGCGTCCCCCCGCGCACAGGCCGACTCGGCGGCCGTTGCTGCCGACGATCGCGTTGGTCGCCGCTCTTGTGTGTGGCCTCGGAGCGTGCAGCAGTAGTGACGCCGACGCCACGGCGGCATCGGAGGCTTCGGCGACGCCGGCCGAGACCACGATCGCTCCCGCGGACTCCACAACAGTGGAGACCACGACTATTCCCGCAAGCACCACCACGAGTGCGGCTGATACGGCAGCAGCCGCACCGTCGCCCGCCACGGCCGTCGTGCTCACCGCCACGGCCGTCGGTGACGTTCCGCTCGGCGCAGATGCGGAGTCCACCCTCTCCCGTCTGATTGCGTTGTTCGGCCCGCCGTTGTTCGACACCGGGTGGGGCCCCCAGCAGTCGCCGTGCGACAACATGGGCTCGCGCAGCCGGTCGGTGTCATGGAACACGTTCCAGGCCTTCTTCGCCACCGGTCCGACGGAGTACCAGACCAAGACGGGAGACCACCTGTCCGCCTATTTGCTGTTCGATGCCAGCATGGACGCCGGAAACGGACCCGCCCAGGATCGCTTCAGGCTGTCCGATGGCTCACCGGCGCTCCGGCGCACCCTCGAGGAACTGCAGGCATGGGACCCCTCAGTCGAACGGTTCAACTCCGAGATCGAGGGCCCGGTCTGGACCACCGGCTCCGGTGCTGACCAGCTCTCGGGTTCGCTGTCTGCCGAGAAGGAAGGCGAACCGGAACGGTCGAGCTCGATCCGCGCCGGGCTGTTCTGCATCGACTGAACGAACCCGTTCTCACCCCACGATCGGCAACGGTTGAGCGTTGGCCGTCAGAGCGGCGCTACCCCGCTCAACTTCCCCCGCTGCGGTGCCGATGAACAAAGGGCATGCGCCCGATGTCGGCCACGGTTGCCAGTCGCCATGGCGACTCAAGGTCGGTGCGTCGCGCCACGATGACCGTCGACGAACGCGACGCTCGTCGGCTCCGGCGGGCATCGATCGTCGCCATGTTCCTGGTGGCCGCGCTCGGCGCAGGAGTGGCCCTCACCCGGAACGGCCCGGGCCAGGCTCCTCGCCCTACAGCACCCGTGGCGGCCGCGGACCCAGCGGCTCCGATCACGAACGGCGACGAGTTCCTCACCGCGGTCGCGAGTCGTCGGGAGCGTTCATCGCTCCCACTGCTGGTCAACGACCCGTCGCTGCAGACGAGCGCCCAGGGCTGGGCGGACAGTCTCACCGGACGCGGTGTCGGCCACGATCCCCAGATCCTCGACGGCGTCGACGACACCTGGGAGCAGGTCGCGGAACTGGTGAGTTCCGGACCGAGCTTCGACGCGGCAAGCCGAGCGCTGCTGGGCAAGACGGCCGGGGCGAGCCCTCTGGATGATCCGGCGGTGACGGCGTTCGGTCTCGGGAGCCTGGTGGACGGGGATACGACGGTCCTTGTCGTTCGCCTGCTCCGCACGGCGCCAACCGGCGAGGTCGACGTCCAGATGGGCTTCTGACCCATTTACGTGACGACAGTCACGCGGCCCGTGGAAATATCGGGTCGGTTTCCGCAGTTCTTCTATCCACCGAGTTGCGCCACGGTCTCCCCCCTCCGATCCGTCGCAGCTCGGTCACCTCGCATCGCAGCAACGATCACGACCGACGCCTCGAGCGTCGGTTGTTTCGCGTTACGGGCTGGGTCGTGGCGGGCAAGCCTCACCGGGCCGTGCGGCCGAGCGTGACCACGTCGAGTTCGTCAACGCCGTAGCGCGCTCTGAGGACCTTCTTGTCGAACTTGAACGTCGACGTCTTGGGGACCTCGGTGATTGCCGCCCACCGCTCGGGAATCCACCATTTCGCCACGTAGTCACCGAGGAAGCCGGCCAGGTCGTCGAACGATGTGGTGGCGCCTTCGCGCCACACGATGCACGCCAGTGGGCGTTCGTCCCACTGGGCGTCGGGTACGGCGACGACGGCCGCCTCGGCCACGGCCGGGTGCCCCATGAGCGCGTTCTCGAGCTCCACCGACGAGATCCATTCGCCGCCGGACTTGATGACGTCCTTGGCGCGATCGGTGATCTGGATGTAGCCCTCCGGATCGATGGACCCCACGTCGCCAGTGCGCAGCCAGCGCTCGCCACCATCGTCATGGAACTTCTCGGGCGCATCGACGCCGTGGTACGACGACGTGACCCAGGGTCCGAGCGCTTCGAGCTCCCCGACGGCCACGCCGTCGTGGGGAAGGGCAGCGCCCTCGTCGTCGACGATGCGAATACGCACTCCGGCAACCGGCCGACCCGTCTTCGTGCGGTAGCGGAGTTCGTCCTCGGGTTTCGTCCCCCTGGGCGGGTAGGCCATGGCACCGATCGGACTGGTCTCGGTCATCCCCCACGCCTGGGTGACCTGCACACCGTGACGCGCGCGAAACCCCTCGATCAACGACGCGGGCACGGCGCTGCCGCCGATGATCACGTTGCGGAGGGAGGAGAAGTCGATCGGGTTGGTCTCGGCGTAGCGCAGAAGGTCGTTCCACACGGTCGGCACGCCGGCCGACAGCGTCGGCGGTTCGGCGGCCATGAACCGCGAGAGCGGCTCGGCCTGCATGAAGCGGCCGGGCATGAG
>JANPDB010000740.1:0-4838 GCA_031431255.1 Acidimicrobiia bacterium
GCACGGTGTACGCGTTCCGGCGGGCTCGCTGATGCAGATGGTCGACTTTTCCGCGAATCACGACGAGCGGGTGTTCGCCGACCCGGAGCGATTCGACATCTCCCGGCGTGACCTCTACACCGGCAAGATCCTGCGCAGCGGGTACCGTAAGGACGGCCGCGCGAGTCATATGGCCTTCGGTGTCGGCCCGCACCTGTGTCCGGGTGCGTGGATCTCCCAGCAGGAGACCGTCGTCGGCTCGAAGGTTCTCTCGGAGATGCTCGCGTCTCAGGGATACGAGGTGAGCGTCGACGTGGAGCGAATGCCGACGGACATCGACGGCACCTCTCTTGCGCCGATCGGGCTCGGGGCGATCCGCTCGCTGTGGCTGCACCTTCGTCGGAGCGCGTGAGATGACCGTGACGGACGGCTACTCCGTCGATGAGCCTGCGGTCAGCGCGCCGCGAGGAGCGAAGACGGGATTCCGCTCCTACGAGGTGTACCAGCGGATGCGGGTTCGAGAAACGACTCCGCTGATCAAGCCGCGCCAACTTTCGTCGGCTGCCTATGTCGACGATCCGTTCACGCTCGTCGGCATCCTTCGAGAGAACTACCCCTGTTACCGGGACTGGCCCGGCAACGCCTTCTGGGTCACCCGCTACGACGACGTGACCTCGGTGTTCGTCGACGATGCCAACTACGAGACCCGGTCGCGCCGCTGGCGCAGTGGGCTCGGCGACTGGGCGAATGACTTCGGTGGCGATCCCGCGGTCCGCTCGTTCATCACCACCTACGCCGACGAGCACGGCGAACAGGTTGCCCGCGAACTCCTCGGGGAACTGGCGGCAGGGACGACCCGCGACCTGGCGATCGAGGTGTGCGCGAGATTCCCGGTCAGGTTGCTTGCCCGCATTCTGGGCGTCGCCGACGAACACGAGGAGCGCTTCGCCGCGGCGTTTCTCACGATGCATCGTGGTGTCGGTTGGGAGCCCCAAGCACGAAAGGCCGCGCGCGTGGCGATCGACCAACTCCGTGAACTTCTACGCGCACCAACGGATCAGGGAGCGGGGCTTGCTGCGGTGATTGCCGGTCTCGGCGGCACCGTCGATGATGTGGTGGCCACGCTTCTCGAAGCCGACCACGAGACCCTCCACGGCGGACTTGCCAACATGTGGAGTCTGCTGCTCACGCACCCCGACCAGTTCGAAGGGATCCGTAGCGAACCCCGTCTCTTGAAACAGGCGTGGGCGGAGACGCTTCGTCACAGCCCCCCGATCCTGTCTGCCGATCGCTTCGCACGGCATGAGGTGGAGCGTTTCGGACGCCTGCTTCCCGATGGTGCTCTGCTCCGCTGCTCAGCTGCCGCCGCGAACCGAGACCCGCGGATCTTCGACCATCCCGACACGTTCGATCTCCACCGCAAGGACGTTTGCCAGCGCGAACCCCGCGGGACCTATCGTGCCGACGGTCTGGCGAGTGGTGTCTCGTTCGGTACCGGGGCACCGTCGAAGCATCCGGCGGTGCCGGAGGATCGCCCGCGTTCCGCGTACGCGCTCACCCGTGACCTCGCCATCACGGTTTCCCGGGTGCTCCTCGACGAGTGTCCGGGCATCCGACTTGCCGACGACGTCGCGCCCGTGCGGCGGGCGTTACGAGTCGGCGAGGTCCACACCTGCTGGGCTCTACCGGTCCGTTGGTGACGGGGGAGTAACTTCGGAGCTACCTGCCATCGAGGTGGCCCCGCGTCTTTTCGGCGCGGTGGTCGGGCACAGGTATCGGCGACTGACGGGGACGGCGGCATGGGACGAACGCGTAGGGCAGCTCTTGGGGCTCTGGGATTGCATGCCATGGCCGAGAACGCCTTCTGGGTGGTCCTCATGGTGTGGGCGTTCCGCGACGGCGGTGCTTCCCGTTCCGGGATTGTCGCCGTCGTCTGCCTCCTGACATCGGCCGTGTGTGCTCCGATCGTCTCGGCGACAGTCGACCGTCTCGATCAGGTCAGCGCATACCGACTCGGCGCGGCGAGTCAGACGGTGCTCGTCGGCCTCGTTTTTCTGCTTCTCGGCACCGGGGCACCGTCGGCTCTCGTGATCGGTGTGTCGGCCGTTGCGTGCGGTGCGATGACGGCCACCCGGCCGGCCTACTACGGACTGCTCCCGAATCTCCTCGACGGCCCGCAGAAGCTGATCGCTGCGGCGCGGAAGTCTCGTGTCGCCGAGATGGCCGGAAACACGTCGGGCCCCTTTCTTTCCGCCGTTGCACTCGCCATCGGAGGGCCGAAGGTCGCAATCGGTCTGGCCGCTTCGATGCTTGCCGGGAGTTTCCTATGCACGCTTGCCATCACGAAGCCTGAACATCGACGAGAAACGCTGAGTAGTGCGGCGATTCTCGGCAATGGGAACTCGCTCGCACGGCAGTTGCGCGCCGAACCGGGCGCGATCGGTGTCCTCGTCCTCGGAGCCTCGCACTTCGCCGTGATCGGTGCCCTGGACGTCCTCTACGTCGTCCTCGCCACGAACGACCGAGGGGCCGTGTCCCTCGCCGGGGTGCTCTCCGGTTGCTTCAGTCTCGGTGCCCTCGCTGGAGCCGCATTCGCCGGACGTCGCGTCCCAGTCCTGGTCTTACCCGCCATGCGGGGGGGTGCCGGTGCCTTCCTCGTCCTTCTCGCGGCCACGGTGTTGATCGTGCGTCCCTTGCTCGGATTGGCTCTTCTTCTTGCCGGATCGGCGCTGGCCACGCTCGATGCCGGGACTCGAACGATGCTGCCGCGGTCCATTCCATCCTCGCTGCTCGGCCGGGTCATGGGGCTCCAGGAGACGGCCATGATGATCGGGTGCGCCTTCGGTGCGTCCTTCGCTCCGATCGCGTTGGAGCTGTTCGGACTCATCGCCGCGTTGCTCATCGTGGGCTCGCTGCCGGTTCTTGTCGTGATCGCGCAAACCCGAACCCTGCGGCGCCTCGATCAACGTGGGTTCGAGCGCAGCGAGGCCGTGGCTCTCGTGTCGAATTCGTCGATCTTCGATGCAGCCCCACCGAACGTTGCTTCTGCGATCGCGTTCGCCATGGAGAAGGTGAGCTTCGACCGGGACACGACGATCATCCGCCAACACGACGGCGGCGCCTGCCTGTATCTGATCGCTGAGGGATCAGCGGACGTATCCATCGACGGCCGGTTCGTGCGTTCGGTCGGAATCGGCGACCACATCGGCGAGGTCGCGTTGCTGCGAAACTCACCGCGGACGGCGACCATCATTGCGACCTCGGACGTCGTCGCCTGGCGTCTCGATTCCGCACCGTTTCTTGTCGCGGTGACGTCGATTCCGAACGACATCGAAACTCTCGCCATCGGTGGCGGGCGCTACACCGACCTGGTAGCTCCGGAAAGCTCGTGAGAGCCGGCGTTCGTTGCCCTCTCACGCATTTTCCGTCAGTTCGTTCGCGTTTCGGTGTCACGGTCGGTGCAATTCCTGCACACCCCGAAGCGGGCGCAGCTCGCCAAACAAAACGCACGGGACATCCCCAGAAAGGGGATGTCCCGTGCGTCGAAGAATCAAGCAGTTCTGGGTTCAGCTGCCGCTGTTCGGATTGGCGTTGTTCTTTCCGTTCGGCCCATCCGAGTTCGGCAATGCCCCGGACTTGGTGATGTCCTGAAGCGTTCCCACAACCTGAAGCGACGGGGCTTCGTAGGCGAACTTGGCGTTGTTGGTCGTGTCGTCGGAAGTAGTCATGGCCCACATCATGACCAGAAGGAATGCTGAGGTGCAAGCCCCTTAAGGGTTTTCGACAGGGTAAGGGTTGTCGACAGGGTGTCGGAGGACGTCGCGCACATTCGGAAACGATCCCTTGCAGCAGTACGATGACCTCCATGATCGCGCCGACGGATCGCGGATGACGGCGGTTTGCGGAGCGGTGTTCTGGAGGTCAGGTTCGCAGCCGGATCTGCTTGGGGTTCTCGCGAACTTGGCGCCGTATGGTGACGTCGCTGCGTGGATGGGCGACAGCGCCGACATGCGGATTTCGCTGGCGGCCGTTCGGCGCCGTCCCCAGCCCGACGGGCTGCTTGTCGGTGGCGGGCGAGTCGTCGTTTGTGCCGATGCTCGGCTGCACGATCGCGGGGAGTTGGCCCGCTTGGTCGATCGCCCGGTCAGCGACTCCGACGCCGAACTCCTCCTTGCCGCGTACCGGCGGTGGGGCGAGAGGTGCGTCGAGTACCTCTACGGTTCCTTTGCGTTCGCCATCGCCGATCTGGAACGGCTCGGCGTGTTCCTGGCGACGGATCATGTAGGAAGCCGGCCACTCGCGTACTACGCGGCGCCGGGCGCGTTCGCATTCAGCTCCACCGCCCTCTCCCTGACGGGCTTCGCCGGGGTGGGGCATCAGCTTGATGCTGACCGTGCTGTCGAAGTGTTGCTCTTGGCAGAGGGAACTGATCGTTCGTTCGTGAAGGGAGTGCGAACGGTGCCGCCGGGCGAAGCGATGTGGATCGACGCGTCCGGCGCCCGACGCTGGCGATGGTGGATGCCGCGCGAGCCCGATATTGTCGACCACGGCTCATTGGCGGAGCAGGGCCGACGCCTTCGAGTCCATCTGGAGTCTGCGGTCAGCTCGTGCGTTGCCGACGCCGGCCATGTGGGCGCAATGCTCAGCGGCGGCCTCGATTCGACCTCGGTGGCAGTTGTTGCCGCCGGTCAGATCGCGCCGCAGCCCCTGCGGACCTTCACGGGGGTGCCGCCGCGTGCCTGGACGGGCACGACAAGCCGTGGTTGGATTTCCGACGAGCGCTCTGCTGTGGAGGCGCTCGGGCGAAGAGTGCCGAACCTCCTGCCCTGCTTCGTCGAGACCGAGTATGGGAGCTTGTA
>JANPDB010000741.1:0-9150 GCA_031431255.1 Acidimicrobiia bacterium
CAGCTGAAGCGGTGGTACGGCCAGTTCCAGCAATCGAGCACCTACCCGGTGGCGGAAATTCACGAGGTCCACGACGAGCTGCTCCGGCGGATTCCGCAGCAGCAAGGGGTTTCGATCGTCCACGGCGACTATCGCCTTGACAACACCATGGTGAACCGGGCCGGCGAGGTCATCGCCGTTCTCGACTGGGAGCTCTGCACGCTCGGCGACCCGCTCGCCGATGTCGGGCTGCTCCTCGTCTACTGGCCCGAGCCCGACGATCCGAATCCGCCCCTCGGCCTTGCGGCGAGCTCGACCCCGGGCTTCCTTGGACGCCAGGCATTGCGCACGCGCTACGCGCAGCGGACCGGTCGAAACCTCCGTGATCTCGACGTCTACGTGGCGTTTGGCTACTGGAAGCTCGCTTGCATCCTCGACGGGGTCTACGCCCGTTACCGGGCTGGCGCGATGGGTGACGACGGCTACGACTGGCGAGCCCTCGAAGAGCAGGTGCCGCTCCTGGCGACAAGCGCGGCGAACGCGCTGGAAGGACTGTCATGACCGATCTCGTCGTTTGGGAGAACCCCGTCCCCGAGGGGCTGAAAGATCCGGTGCTCGTGGTTGCGCTCGAAGGCTGGATCGAAGCAGGGTATGCGTCAGCAACCGCCATGGGCGCTCTGAAGCAGCAGATCCGCACCCACCGGCTGTTGCGGTTCGATACCGATGAGCTGCTCGATCAGCGCGCCCGCCGACCGACGATGCGGCTCATCAACGGCGTGAACACCGAACTGCGCTGGCCGCGCCTGCAGATGCGCCACGGACGCGACTCCGCCGGCCAGGACCTTCTCGTGCTCACCGGCCCAGAGCCAGACATGAGGTGGAACGCTTTTGTACGCGCGCTGATGGATGTCGTCGAGCGCCTCGACGTCCGCCTCTGCGTCGGCTTCGGGGCCTTCCCCGCTGCCGCACCACATACCCGGCCGGTGTCGATCGGGGCCACGGCGACGAGCCAGAAGCTCGCCGACGAGGTCGGCTACCTCGAAGCCACCATGGACATTCCAGGAGGCGTGCAGGCTGCCATCGAGCGAGGCTTCGCCGAAGCGGGGCGTCCAGCCGTCGGCCTCTGGGCCCGCGTCCCGCACTATGCCGCAGCGATGCCGTTCCCGGCCGCGGCGGCCTCCTTGCTCGAAACGCTGGCCCGTGTTACCGGCCTCGTGATTGACACGGTCGAGCTCCGCAACGCCGGTACTGCGGCGAACGCGCAGATCGACCAGCTGGTGCAGAACAACCCCGAACACGTCGAGATGGTGCGCCGCCTCGAGGAGCAGGTGGCGTCGGAGATGCCGATGCGACCCGGACGCTTCGGCATGGCCGGCGGCGACCTCGGCGACCTCCCCAGTGGCGACGAGCTTGCCGCCGAACTGGAGAAGTACCTGCGCGAACAGTGAGCGAGTCGCAGTTCCCGCATCGCGCCCCGATGGGGTAAACCCGACGCCATGCACTCCCTGCCTCCGTCGTTCCCTGCGTTCGTCGCCACCAAGACCACTGCAGCCGATGGAACGGTCAGCGTCACCCGTGGTGTCACCGAGTTCTCCTCGGGAGACCTTCCCGCAGGTGAGGTCACCGTTCGAGTGCAGTGGTCGAGCGTCAACTACAAGGACGCACTCGCAACATTGGCCGACGGAGGAGTCGCCCGGATCAGTCCGCTCGTGGCCGGCGTCGACGTCGGCGGCGTCGTCGTCGCCGTCGACGGATCGGCCGACGTCGCCGTCGGTGACCACGTGATCGCCCACGGGTACGACATCGGCGTGGCCCGCCACGGTGCCTACGCCCACTACTGCCGACTTCCCGGGAATCAGGTGCTTCGGCTTCCCGCGGGTCTCACCGTGCAGGAGGCGATGGCCATCGGAACCGCCGGCTTCACGGCCGCCCAATCGGTCCACGCCCTCGAGCGGGCCGGGCTGCGAACCGACGGCGGGCCGATCCTCGTGACCGGAGCGACGGGCGGCGTCGGCTCCACCGCGGTCGCCATGCTCGCCCAACGCGGCTTCGAGGTCGCCGCGTCGACCGGCAAGGCCGATGAGCACAACTACCTCCGCTCCCTCGGTGCCACGACGATTCTCGACCGCGCCGAACTCGCCGTCGATGCTGCCCGCCCGCTCGAGAAGGAGCGCTGGGCGGGGGCGGTCGACTGCGTCGGCGGAACCACGCTCGCCACGGTGATCCGTCAACTCCGCTACGGCGCGTCGGTCGCCGCGTCGGGTCTCACCGGCGGCGCCGGTCTCCGCGGCACCGTGCTCCCCCACATCCTGCGCGGGGTGAACCTCCTCGGCATCGACTCCGTCCAGGTCGACATGATCACCCGGGCCGAGATCTGGCAGCGGTGCGCCACCGACCTCAAACCCCACGACCTCCTCACCTCCATCGCGGTGAAGACCGACCTCCCCGGACTCGACGCAGTGCTGACGTCGATCCGCGCCGGCGGCGTCCGCGGCCGCACCCTCGTCGAGGTCGCCGCCGGGTAGCTGATTCCGTCGTTGGCGTGGGCCGCAATTCCCGAGCCCACGCGCAGATCGGCATGTTTCGCGCGCAGATGGCTCCGAGAATGAGGGCAGGTTCGTCTCCGACCCGATCTGCGCGCGAATCGGGAAGAGGTGCGCGTCGAATGCCTCGCCGCCGTCGGAAGGCCCCTGGCACGGCACCCGGTTGGTCCAGGATTTGGACGCTTGCTACCGTCACTGGCATGAAGATCGATGGTGGAGCCTACGGAAGCTGGACCGACACCGCGGCGGGCGCCAAGCGCGCCGAAGCGGCGGGGTACGACGGCGTGTGGATCCCGGAAACGAACCACGACCCTTTCCTGCTGTCGCAGATGGCCATCCAGGGCACCGAGAAGGTTCTCGTCGGCACGTCAATCGCCGTGGCCTTCGCCCGCAACCCGATGATCACGGCGGTGGTCGCCAATGATCTCCAGGCGTTGTCCGGCGGACGCTTCGTCCTCGGCCTCGGCAGCCAGATCAAGCCGCACATCGAGAAGCGGTTCTCCATGCCGTGGTCCAACCCGGCACCGCGCATGCGCGAGTTCATCCTGGCCATGCGCCACATCTGGTCCTGCTGGAACGAAGGGACCAAACTCGAGTTCCGCGGCGACTTCTACACCCACACCCTGATGAGCCCGTTCTTCAACCCGGGCCCGAACCCCCACGGTGTACCGAAGGTGTTCCTCGCCGGTGTCGGCGAACTGATGACGGAGGCGGCCGGGGAGACCTGCGACGGCTTCCTCGCCCACGGCTTCACCACCGACCGCTACCTCCGCGAAGTCACCATTCCGGCTCTCGACCGGGGCCTCGCCAAGGCCGGGCGCGCCCGATCGGACTTCGAGATCAGCCTCCCGCTGTTCGTCACCACCGGACGCGACGAGGCCGAGATGGAAGCGGCGAAGGCCGGCACCAAGGCCCAGATCGCGTTCTACGGTTCCACGCCGGCCTACCGCACCGTCCTCGAACTGCACGGCTGGGGCGAACTGCAGACCGAGCTCAACGGCCTCTCCAAGCAGGGGAAATGGAAGGAGATGGGCGAGGCCCTCGACGACGAGGTGCTCGGAGCCTTCTCCGTCGTCGCCGAGCCATCAAAGGTCGCCGCCGCAATCACGTCGCGGTGCGGTGATTCGGTCGACCGCATCAGCTTCTACGCCCCATACCAGACGGCTCCGGGCCTGTGGGACGAGATCCTCGCCGACCTCAAGGCCGCGGCCTGACCTGTCGCAGGTCCCTGCGGGCGCAAGAGCGCCCCTCGGGCGGGTCATCGGACCTGGACGGCGCGTAGCTGCCCGGTTGACGCCTGGAGTCCGCTGGATAGACTAAGTCCTATGACTAAGTCGGTGAACGTCCACGAAGCCAAGACCCACCTCTCCCGGCTGCTCGATGAGGTGCAGCACGGCGAGGACATCGTCATTGCCCGGGCGGGCGTGCCGTGCGCACGGTTGGTCGCAGTGGAAGCCGGTCCGCGCCCGTCGGGCATGCTCGCCGGCGTCTGGCCCGACATCGCGCCCAGCGATCCGTTCTTCGATGCGCTGCCCGACGACGAGCTCTCGTCGTGGGAACGATGAGCACTCGACGACGATGAAGCTCCTCCTCGACACCCACACGTTCCTCTGGCGGGCCGTGGGCTCGCCACGACTGAGTGCGAACGCAAACGCGGCAATCGACGACCGTGACAACGAGGTGTTCGTCTCTGCTGCATCCGCATGGGAAGTGTCCACGAAGAGCCGCCTCGGAAAGCTCCCCGGCGGCGAAGCGATCCTCCTGCGATTCGAGGCAACGATCGCCGACCTGCGAGCGACGCCACTACCGATCACCGTCGGACACGCGCTTCTCGCCGGTTCGTTCCCGACCGACCATCGAGATCCGTTCGACCGGATGCTCGCTGCGCAGGGCGGGATCGAAGGCGCGGTCCTCGTGACCTCAGACCCAGCGTTCTCGCACTTCCCGGTGAGCACACTGTGGTGACCGGCATTGATCGCCAGCCGGGCCCCGACGCCGAATGCCGACCGCTATTCGGTTGATCAGACGAGGACTGTCTCAAGAACTCCAGCGAGGTACTGGTGCTTGCACTCCGAGCGCTGCAGCTTGCCTGACGACGTCTTCGGCATCGAGCTCGGGGCGATCAGGACCACATCGTGGGCCGGTAGGCCAACAGCGTCGCGAACGCGGTGCTTGATGGCGTCGATGACGGACGCGTAGTCGGCCGGGTCGGCCTTTGTTTCGCAGACGACGATGACCTCCTCCTTCTCGTGCTTCTCGTGACGCCCGGGCACACCGAACGCAATCACGTTCCCAGGACGGACACCGCTCACGGTGGAGACGGCTCGTTCGATGTCCTCGGGCCACACGTTGCGACCACCGACGATGATCACGTCCTTCTGTCGGCCGCACACCACCAACTCGCCGTCGACCAGGTACGCAAGATCTCCGGTCCGGAGCCAACCGTCGTGAAATGCTGCGGCGGTGGCCTCCGGTCGCTTGTAGTACCCGGGCGTGACGCTGGTCCCGCGGATCTCGAGCTCCCCGACCTCACGCTCGACGAGGACGCGGCCGTCGTCGGGATCGACGATGCGCAGCTCGAGACCCTCGACTGCCCTTCCAAGCTTCACGAACGTCCGAGCCCCCTTCGCTCCTTGGGTCGACGGCGCGGCGAAACGCTCCGTCTCCAGCACTGCGAGGTCGACCGTGTCGGTCACCAAGCCGCGCCCAACCGGCGGGAACGAACCGGCCAAGGTCAGCTCGGCCATCCCAAAGGCCGGGAACGCCGCGCCCCGTGAAAGGCCATGCCGCGCTCCGGCGTCGAGCCACGCATCGACCGTGGCCGGATCGACCGGCTCCGCCCCATTGAGCGACATCCGCAGCGACGAGAGGTCGAGCTGCTCTTCACGATGTAGGGCACGGGCAGCGAGCACGTAGGAGAAGTTGGGGCCGGCGGTGAGCGTGCCCCGATGCCGCGAGATCCACCGCATCCAGCGGCTCGGCGCGCCCAGGAAATCCTGTGGACCGGCGAGCACCAAGGACGCACCCGTGGTCATCGGCGTTAGCAGCAGGCCGATCAGCCCCATGTCGTGGTACAGCGGCAGCCATGACACCGCCACATCGACGTCACGATCGAGCTCGACGCCCATCGCGATGGCATCGAGGTTCGCGCACACCTCGTGGTGGGGAAGCATGACGCCCTTCGGCGTCGAGGTCGAACCGCTCGTGAACTGCAGGATGGCAAGTGCTTCCCGGGCCACCCGGGCGATCTCGAACGGCGCGGCCCCCGACGGCGCGAGCAGTGCGTCGTCGAGAACGACGATCGGGGGGTCACCTGGCTCGGCGGCGAAGAACGGCGCAAAGTCGGGATCGACCAGAACCGCGGCACAGTCGGCGTTGCGGACCCGCACTCGGGTCTGAGCGGCGAACTCGTCGAGCGAACCCAGCCGCATCGGCAGCGGCAGCATGACCGCACAGCCGCCGAGCAGCCAGGTTGCCTGGAGGGCCGTGACGAGGCGACGCGAAGTCGGACCGAGGATGGCGACGTGTGACCCCAATCCGAGACCGATGCCGTGATCTCGGAGGTTCGCGGCGAGCACGAGGGCGTCGGCGTGGACCTGGGCCCACGAGACCGTCTCACCGTCGTCGTGGTGGTACACGGTGAGCGTTCCCCGACTCGACCCTTCCACGATGCGTTCGGGAAGCGTCCGAAGATGGCGTTGCGGCGCAGAGTTCAGCACGTCTTCTTCGACCGCTCAGCCGCATCTTTCGTTACACCGCACGGCATCGTGGGCCAGCTGGCTATCTCGGGCCAGCTGACTTCGGTTTTCCCGGTCTCTGCTGGCCCCAGATCGTGAACTGGCCCACGACGTTTGGCGTGGCCCACAACCTCTGGCCGGGCCTATTTCTCGGTGATGGTGACCTTGGTGATCGTGACCGGCTTGGTTGGCGGCCCGTCACCTTCGGGCGAGAGGGCATCGATCTTCTTGATGACGTCTTCGCCCTTGCCCGCCTGCAGCTGACCGAAGTACGAGTAGCTCGGCGGAAGCGATGCCCCGTTCGGACCGGAGATCACGAAGAACTGGCTGCCATTGGTATTGGGGCCCGAGTTCGCCATGGCGAGCGAACCGACCTTGTACTCCCCTGCCTTCGGCAGTTCATCGGCGAACGCGTAGCCGGGCCCGCCTGAACCGTTGCCCTTCGGGTCGCCGCCCTGGAGCACGAAGTCCTTCACGACGCGGTGGAAGTTGAGGCCGTCGAAATACTTCTGACGAGCCAGGAAGACGAAGCTGTTGACGGTGCGCGGCGCCCGATCCGCAAGGAGGTCGAAGGTCATGATGCCCTCCGACGTCTCCATCGTGGCGACGTAGGTCTTCGTCACGTCGATACACAGCGGCGGCTCCGCTTTGAACTCGCGCTTCTGGGGGGCCGAACCATCGACGGCCGGGCAGTCCTTTGGGTCCTTCGGAGCGGCCATCGGGATCGTCGTCGTCGGAGCGAGCGTCGTAGGGGCCTCGGTGGCGGCGGTGGCGTAGCCGATCGAAGTGTCCTCGATGATGGTGGCAGGAGTGGCCACGTCCTTCTCGGAGCAAGCGGCAAGCGCGAGTCCGGCGAGGATCACGGCACCGAGGACGGTCGAACGTTTGGAAGTAGCGCGAATCACGAGCATCAACGGTAGTCGGGGCAGGTGAGAATTCCCTGGCACCCTGGCGGCACGCCTGCGTCTTCGTGGTCAGGAAACGACGAAGTTGACCAACCGACCGGGGATCACCACGGCCTTGCGGACCGTCTTGCCGTCGAGATACGCGGCGACCTTCTCATCGGCGCGCGCCAGCGCTTCGAGCGACGGACCGTCGGTACCGGTGGCGACGGTGAGCACCGACCGTACCTTGCCGTTCACCTGCACCGGCACGTCGACGGTGTCGGCCACGAGATAGGCGGGATCCGTCACCGGGAAGGCGGCCCGGATAAGTGACCCGGGATGGCCGAGGCGTGACCACAGCTCTTCGGCCAGGTGCGGGGCGTAGGGCGCGAGCATCAGGACGAGCGGTTCGGCCAGTGCACGAGGCGCGCCGTTCGGATACGTCGAGGTGAGGTGGTTCGTGAGCTCGGTAATACGGGCGATCGGGGTGTTCACACGAAGTTCGTCCATTGCCGATCGCACCGCCTCGATCGTCTTGTGCAGGACGACTTGGTCTTCGTTTGTCGGCTTCGCATCCGTGACACGAGTATCTCCGGAGTCCTCATCGACGACGACGCGCCAGATGCGCTGCAAGAGCCGGTGCGCTCCCGAGACCGCGCGGGTGTCCCACGGCTTGGATTGCTCCAACGGTCCCATCGACATCTCATAGAGCCGCAGTGTGTCGGCGCCGTAGGACTCGCACATGTCGTCTGGCGACACCATGTTCTTCAGGCTCTTTCCGATCTTCCCGTATTCGCGGTTGACCTTTTCCCCGTGGAAGAAGAACTCGCCATTGCGTTCTTCGACCTCGCTCGCCTCCACGTAGATGCCTCGCGCGTCGGTGTAGGCGTAGGCCTGGATGTAACCCTGGTTGAACAAACGGGCGAACGGCTCGGGAGTGCCGACGACGCCGAGGTCGAAGAGGACCTTGTGCCAGAACCGGCTGTAGAGCAGATGGAGCACAGCGTGCTCGACGCCGCCGACGTAGAGATCGACGCCGCGATCCCCCATCCAGTAGCGCTCGTTCTCCTCCACTGTGATGGCCTCGACCAGGGTCGGATCGATGTAGCGCAAGTAGTACGTGCACGAACCAGCCCACTGCGGCATCACGTTGGTCTCGCGCACATATGTGCGCATACCTCTTCCGTCGCCGAGGTCGAGCGAGGCGTTCTTCCAATCGACCAGACGGTCGAGCGGACGTTCCGGCTCGCTCTGCGAATCATCGGGCTCGAAGCTGCGCGGGGCGAACTGATCCGTGTCGGGCAGGTCGACCGGCAGCATCGACTCCGGCACTCCGATCGGACCGATCTCGTCATGGACGATCGGGAACGGCTCACCCCAGTAGCGCTGCCGGCTGAAGAGCCAATCACGCAGCTTCGTCTGCACGGTGCCGTGCCCTCGGCCACTCGCTTCGAGCCATGAGATCGTTGCCGCGATGGCGTCGGCCTTGCCCATCCCGTCGAGGGTGAGGGTCTCATTGACACCGTTCACGGCTGCGCCGTCACCGGTGTAGGCCATCGACCAGGTGTCGCAGTCGAGTGACGGCGCCACGTTGTGATCGACGAACCATGCGTCGGGAGGACGGATGGTCGCCTCGATCGGCAGACCGAACTGGCGGGCGAACTCGAAGTCACGCTGGTCGCCGCTGGGCACCGCCATGATCGCCCCGGTGCCATACCCCATCAGCACGTAGTCGGCGATGAACACCGGGACGGCGTGGCCGTTGACCGGGTTCGCCGCGAACGAACCCGTGAACACGCCCGTCTTCGTCTTCGTCTCCACCTGACGGTCGACCTCCGACTTCGACGCGGCAGCAGTCTGATACGCGGCGATCGCCGCAGCAGGAGTTTGGTGACCGTTGGTCCACCTCGCATCCGTTTCCTTCGGCCACGCCGACACAGTAAGCGCGCTGACCAACTCGTGTTCGGGGGCGAGCACCATGAAGGTCGCACCGAACAACGTGTCGGG
>JANPDB010000742.1:0-7790 GCA_031431255.1 Acidimicrobiia bacterium
TGCAATCGGATCAGTCATGTACAAACGATTTCCGCTGCCCGGGGTGGACCGATTGATGGCGGTCGCCATGCAGCTCCTGATGTCGTGTGCTCTCGTCGCCGTTATCGCCATCCCCGACGACCGTTCCAACATGAGCTTTCCGAAGACCTTCGTGGTTTCATTCGTGTACTTATCGTTGTTCGGGCTTGCCTTGTCGTTCGTGTGCTTCTCCGAACTCGTCTCGCGCGGGACAGGGATGCAGGCCAGTGCCGTGGCCTATCTGTCCACGGTGCTCGGCGTCTGCTTCGGAGCCCTCCTGCTCCACGAACGACTGTCGTGGAGTGTCCTCGTTGGCGGCATCATCGCCATTTGCGGCGTCGCGCTCGTGCAGTTCGGGAACAACCGCCCATAAAGAGGGCCCGGCCGTGACAGAGTTCGAGGGGCACCGATCGTCGGTGTTTCGAGCGAGGTGATGGCGACATGGGCTACGAGAGCGCACCCGCTGGCTGGTGGAAGGAGTTCGTCACTGCACTTCCGGCGCGGACCGCCAAGCTGGCGATTGTTCGCAAGGACGGTAGCGCACATGTGGCTCCGGTCTGGGTCGACATCGACGGCGACGACATCATCTTCATGACGTCGGCCGACACCATCAAAGGCAAGGCCATCCTGCGCGACCCACGAGTCAGCCTGTGCTGGGACGACGAGCGGCCCCCGTTCAGCTTCGTCACCATCGCCGGAACCGCCAGCACGTCGACCGATACGGCTGAACTGCTGTACTGGGGGACCCGGATCGGGGGTCGCTACATGGGCGAGGAGAACGCCGAGGCCTACGGGAAGCGCAACGCCGTCCCGCCGGAGATGGTCGTGCGCGTCACCCCTGCGCAAATCATCGCCAAGGTCGATGTCGCCGGCTGACATACCTGGGTGGGCGACGGCGCGCGGTCGATACGATCGCGGGGTGGCACGACGTCCGAACCAGGTTGATGGCGAATGGCGTTGGTCGTTCGCCCGCCGACAGTTCATCCCCGACCATTCGCACCCGGAGCGCACCTACCTGAAGCGGTGGCGGTTCGACACGCCGCTCGGGTCGATCTTTCTCCATGCCATCCAGCTCCCCGACGGCGACCCCGACCCGCACAACCATCCGTTCTCCCGCTCGGTCAGCCTGATCCTCAAGGGCGGGTACACCGAACGACGGGGCATCCACGGAGAATCGACCCGTGAACTCCGGCCCGGGCGTTTGAACCGCATCGCCGGTGACGACGTGCACCGCATCGACGCCCTCCGCGACGGACGTCCCGTGTGGACGCTGTTCTGGGCCGGCAAACCCCACGGTCGTGGCTGGGGGTTCTACGTCGACGGCACCTTCGTCGACCACAAGATCTACCTTGCCGACAAGCCGAAGGATGTCGCCGCGTGATCTCGCTGCACCCGGCCAACACGGACTTTCAGTGGACCAACCGTCCTCACGACGGACTGCGGCGCCTGAGCGCCGACGAGGTGCAGCAGTTCGACGAGCAGGGCTACGTCCTCGTCCGCGACGCGTTCCCCTCCGCGGAGATCGCCACACTCCGCGACGACATCGACGAATGGGAGTCACGCACCACGGAGTTCCTGCGCACACAACCGAACGCGTCGATGTCCATTGCCACAGCCGACGAGATCACCTTCACCGTCCACCTCGTGCTCCGTTCGGAGGCCGCTCGGGCGTTCGCCCGGCATCCCGCGCTTGCGGGGGTGTGTCACGACCTCATCGGCCCCGAAACTCGGCTCTACTGGGACCAGGCCGTCTACAAGAAGCCGGAGCCCCACCGGGAATTCCCGTGGCATCAGGACAACGGGTACAACTTCGTCGAGCCCCAGCAGTACCTCACGTGCTGGGTGCCGCTCACCGACGCCACGATCGACAACGGGTGCCCATGGGTGATGCCGGGCCTCCACCGGCACGGCACCCTCGCCCATTGGACGACGTCCGTCGGGTATCAATGCCTTGACGACTCGACCGGTGCCGTTGCCGTTGAAGCGCCCGTCGGCAGCGTGGTGGTGTTCTCCTCGCTCACCCCGCACCGCACCGGTCCGAACCTCACCGACGCGACCCGCAAGGCCTACATCGTGCAATACGCGCCCGACGGCGCCGAGGTTGTCGACGCGAAGACCGGCGGGCGCACACGCCAGAACGACCCGGCACGGCAGTTCTTCGTTGGCGAACGAGTCGCGCATCCCACAGTGGCTACTGCGACATCCCAGATGGCCTGAAACTCGCCCTTTCCCGGCAAGAAATGGGGCATGCGGGATGCGAAATTGCGGGGTCTGGGATGCCCGATTGGCGGCCCAACTGCTCCAGTGTTCGACGTTGCAGGTTTCACCGCCGGAGATCGGAGACGAACGAGATACCAGCGCGTCTAGTGCCTGATTGCGATTGCCACCGAGGCATCGAGGTCGGCCGGGTTCATCGCGCCGCGGACGGCGATGGCCACGAGTTGTGACGGACCCGACGTCCACGGTCCCTCGTCCGTGAGAGTCGTCCGGGCTCCGACGCGGTGCACGACCACTCGCCGCTCCGTTTCGTCTGTTGCACTGATCGCTCGGACGATGCCTTTCACCCTCACGACCACCTCCGGCCACGACGCCACCACCTCTCGGAGCACGTCTCCATCCAGCGCGAGGTCTGACGTGAAGCTCCACGTCTCGAACACGTCGTCGGCCATTGCTCCGCCCGCCAACTCGCCGACGTCCACCGGAGCCTCCGAAGAGCCGGCACCGAGGAGCACGGTTCGGGGCGCCGCGCCGTGTAGCGCCTCGATCACAGGCCGGTTTCCGGCGATGCCAGTGAGCCAGGCCCGCAGTCCGGCCAGGGTCTCCTCGTCGATCAGGTCGGTCTTCGTGACGAGGAGGAGGTCGGCGCCCGTGATCTGTCGCAGGACGATGTCGCCGACGTAACGATCCTTCGTACGTACACGTATCGTTTCGGCATCGATCACGGTCACGACGCCATCGAGGCGCAGCCCACCATCGTGGGCGTACGCCGCAATGGATACGGGATCGGCCACGCCGCTGGCCTCGATGACCAGTCGAGCCGGTCGAGGGTGCATGGCCCGTACCCCGTTGAGGGCCACGCCGAGGCCGTCGACGAGGCTGCAGCAGATGCACCCGTTGGCGAGGATGATGGTGTCCTCGTCGGACGAACTGATCAGCTCAGCGTCGATGTTGATCGAACCGAAGTCGTTCACCAGCACCACGATCCGCTCTGTCGACGTTCGCAGGATGTGGTTCAGCAGTGTCGTCTTGCCGGCGCCGAGGTAGCCACCGATGACGGTGACCGGGACCTCTGATCGGGAATCGTCGACAGGCATGGCACTCGAAGTGTGGTCGAACACCGATTGTTGTGCACGAAGTCGCTCCCGGGGCGACCCAGGCTGCAATCTCCGGCACCCGGACCGCTTGTACGGTCGACTCCCATGGAAATCACCAGGATCTACACCGGCACCGACGGGCAATCGCACTTCGAAGACCTCGCCGTTGACCTCGACGATCTCGGGCCAATGGGCTTGATCTCCGAGACGATTCCGACCAGCGGTGTGCAGTTCCGCGAGGTTTCCGGTGGGTATCACCTCGACTTCCACCGGGCACCCCGACGCCAGTACGTCGTCAATCTGACCGGTTCCGTCGAGATCGAAGTCGGTGACGGCACCAAGCGGATCATGGGGCCCGGCACGATTCTCCTCGCCGAAGACACCACCGGACGGGGCCACATCAGCCGCAACGTCAACGGTGAACCGCGGACCTGCATGTTCATCCATCTCGACGCGTAGCCGACCCCGGGTCAACCCGCGTGACAGACCCGCCGCAGTCCGACATCATGACGAAGCGAAACGTCGCGAAAAGAGGGGAACCGCCATGAAACTCGGGCTGTACGGAAGTACCGGAGAGGGCGCGACTCCACGGGGCGCGACAGCGATCGCTGAGGCGGCGGAGACGGCCGGATTCGAGTCAATCTGGGGTCCCGAACACGTCGTCGTGCCATCGGGGTACCAAACCGCGTACCCGTATGCGACGTCGGGGAAGATGGCCGGCGGGGCCGAGGAATTCGACCTACCCGACCCGCTCATCTGGTTGGCCTACGTGGCGGCGAGGACGACACGGCTGAAGCTCTGCACCGGCATATTGATTCTTCCGCAACGCAATGCGTTGATCGCCGCAAAGGAGATCGCGACGTTGGATTCGCTGTCGGGAGGGCGGGTCGTGCTCGGAATCGGTGTTGGATGGCTGGCTGAAGAGTTTGCGGCGATCGGCGTTCCGTTCGACGACCGTGGCAGCCGCACCGATGACGCTGTCGCGGTGATGCGGAAGCTATGGACGGGAACACGAGTCAGCCACGACAGTCCGTACGCACAGTTCACGAACTGCATCTCGCGGCCGCGTCCAGCAAACGGCACCATTCCCATCGTGATCGGAGGCCATTCGAACGACGCAGCGCGGCGCGCCGGTCGCCTCGGCGACGGTTTCTTCCCAATGGGCACGCCGTCCAAGATCGAGCCGCTGCTCGCAACCATGCGACGGGCCGCCGAAGACTGCGGCCGCGATCCGTCGCTGATCGAGGTCACGGCCATGTGCACCGAACGCCAGGTTGATGCCGTCACGAGAGAGGCCGAAGGTTTCGCGGCCGTCGGCGTCCACCGAGTCATCGTGCCAGCCGGCACGCCGGACTCTCTCCAGCTTCAGGGTGAGAAGCTCACATCAAGACTCGGTTGACTTCGTCGGACACTCACTTGTGCTGCGACGGTGCACGGCGCGAGCGTGGAGGCTGCCGGATGCTTGTGCACGTGGTCGCTCCCGGAGCGACTGAGATACCAATCTCCAGGAGCTGCAAGGCGACAGCGCGACCGGAACCCTGTAGAACACCCTCGTGCACACACCGATTCGGAACTGGGCAGGAAACCAGGAGTTCTCCTTCGCTTCCGAAATCACCGCGACGACAGCGGACGAGATCGCGGCCGCGATGGCCGGGTCCGGGCCGGTGAAGGCACTCGGCTCCCGGCATTCGTTCAACACCATCGCCGACTCCAGCGGCACGATGATCACCCTCGACGCGTCGCACCCGGCGATCCACCTCGATCGTGTCCGGCAAAGGGTGACCGTCTCGGGTGGCGCACGATACGGCGACCTCGGTGCGGCGATTCAGCCGGAAGGGTTTGCGCTCACGAACCTTGCGTCGCTCCCCCACATCTCGGTCGCCGAAGCATGCGCCACCGGAACCCACGGCTCGGGTAATGCCAACCCCATCCTCGCCTCATCGGTGGCGGCCCTCGAGCTCGTCACCGCCACCGGCGAGGTGCGGCAGTTCTCGCGAGTCGACGATCCCGACGTGTTCCCGGGTCTCGTCGTGCACCTCGGTGCGCTCGGCGTCGTCACGTCGGTCACGCTCGATGTCGTCCCGGCGTTCGACGTGCGGCAACACGTCCACGAGCGCCTTTCGTTCGAAGCCGCGCGCGAGTACTTCGACGAGATCATGTCGAGTGCCTATAGCGTCAGTCTGTTCACCGATTGGCAACGACCCGAGTTCACGACCGCGTGGCGCAAGGTCCGCGTCGGCGACGTCGATCTTTACGATCCGGCGGTCCCGTTCTTCGGTGCGCCTCCGGCGAGCGAGCACCTGCATCCGCTCCCCGGGCTCGACCCGCAGCCGTGCGTGCCACAGCTCGGTGAGCCGGGCCCGGCGTACGAACGGCTCCCCCATTTCCGCATGGCCTTCACCCCCAGCAGCGGCGATGAGCTCCAGAGCGAGTACCTGCTACCGAGCGAGCACGCCGTCGAAGCGATCGACGCACTGTGGTCCCTCCATGACCGGATCTCCGCACTGGTTCTGGTCGGTGAAGTTCGCACCGTCGCCGCCGACGCGTTCTGGCTGAGTCCGTGTCACGGTCGCGACAGCGTTGCGCTGCATTTCACGTGGAAGCCCGACTGGCCGCGCGTTCGTGAACTCCTCCCGGATATCGAGCACGCGCTCGCGCCGTTCGGCCCGCGGCCCCACTGGGGAAAGCTGTTCACGATGGTCGGGGCCGACGTCCGCCGTTGCTATCCGCAACTCCCCCGGTTCGTCGAGCTCGCCGGGCAACTCGATCCGGCGGGCCGGTTCCGCAACGCGTTCCTCGACGAGTTCGTCTTCGGCTGATCGGGACAAGGCGAAACCGGTATGGAGACCGCAGCATGCGTTGCTCTCACAGCAACTCCGGCTGCAAACTCGGCCAAGACCTCGGGCTCAGCCCTCTATGGAGCTCGGGTCCGACGGCACGTCGACGGCGTAGAGCTTCAACACCGCGAGCGGCACGAGGTCGAGGACCTTCTCGTTGGTGGCCGCCAGCACGACATGGGCCGCGGCCCCGTCGAGGTGGGCACGCAGCCAGTTGCGGGCGGTCACGCACCAGCGATCCCCCGGCACCAGCCCTGGGAAGTTGTACTGGCGCATCGGCGTGCTGAGGTCGTTGCCGATACCGCGCTGATGGTCGAGGAACTCTCTCGTGACGACTGCACAGATCGTGTGGCTACCGAGATCGTCGGGACCGGTGTTGCAGCAGCCGTCGCGGAAGAAACCGGTCAGCGGTTCGGTGCTGCACGATTCGAGTTCACCGCCGAGTACGTTGCGTTCTGGCACGGGACCAGTTCATCACTTCGCCGATGCCTCCGCCGACTCGCGCCACGGCGGGTGTGGCGGGGAGCGCCGAGCCGGAGCGACGCGCCACCTACGCTCATCGTCGTGACGACCTCGTGGAACCCCTCCGGCTACGACGAGGCGTGGACGCAGATGGCGGCGGCCGGCAAGGATCCGCACGGCGAAGTCGCCTTCCTCGAACGCCTCCGTCAGCGGCATCCCGATGTCACCGGGCCGATCCTCGATGCCGGGTGCGGCACGGGTCGAGTGGCCATCGAACTCGACATACGCGGCCAGCAGTCCGAGGGGACCGACATCGACGCCGACTGCTCGGGCATGCGAAGGCCAAAGCTCCCCACCTTCCATGGCACCTGGGTAACCTCGCCACCATCGACCTCGGCCGACGTTTCGGTGTCGTGATGATGGCCGGCAACGTGATCCTGTTCGTGGACGCGGAAGACCGACCGGCAGCGATCGCCAACGTCGCACGCCATCTCGAACCCGGAGGTTTGGTCGTGGCGGGGTTCCAGCTGACCCGGGGCGACGGACGACGCGTGCCCGTGACCGACTGGGACGAGTGGACAACGTCGGCGAGTCTCGACCTCGTCGAGCGCTGGACCACGTGGGACGACGACCCGTGGGTGTCAGCGTCGGACTACGTGGTCAGTGTGCACCGGCGCCGGAGCTGACGCCTGCCTCGAACGGCACGCCTCCAAGGACGGTTCCCCACACACCGATGTCCTTCAGCGTCACCGGGTCGACGGTCAACGGATCGTCGGACAGGACGGCGAAGTCGGCGAACTTGCCGGTTTCGATGCTGCCGACCAGATGATCGACCTTCAGCTGGTACGCCGCGCCGATCGTCGCCGCTCGCAGCGCGTCCATCACCGATATCCGTTCATCCGGCCCGAGGACCTGACCGGTCGAGGTGAGCCGGTTCACCGCGCACCACATGGTGTGCAGGTGACCCATCGGTGTGACCGGAGCATCGGAGTGGATCGACATGGGCACGCCCTCGGCCAGCGCCGTGGCGCAGGCGTCCATCTTCGCGGCGCGTTCGGGTCCGATGCTGCGGTCGCGATGCTGATCCCCCCAGTAGTAGATGTGGTTGCTGAAGATGTTTGCGCACATACCAAGCGCCGCCATGCGGCGATACTGCGCC
>JANPDB010000743.1:0-6259 GCA_031431255.1 Acidimicrobiia bacterium
CAGAAGTTGGAACGAGCGGAAAAAGAGGGCACGATTTCCAGCGATGAACTGAAGCGGGCGGAGAAGGACCTCGACAAGATGACCGAGAGTCACATTGCCGGCATCGACAAACACCTTTCGGTCAAAGAACACGAACTGCTCGAAGTCTGAGCCGGACAACGCCAGCGCAGGAAGAAGCCCTCGTGGACGATCCCAACAACCCCAACATGCGTGAAGAGATCGAAGGTGTTCGGATTCTCGGCGCCCAATCGGTCGGACCCGTCGCCGACGCGGCGGCTAACCGGAGCGCGCCCCGGGCGTCGGTTACCCCGTCCTGGGATGACGAAGACGACGAGGAATGGGGTGACGACTGGGATGGTGACGCAGTCAATGGCGAGGTGGCCGTGGCTGCCGATGATCGCCACGACGACGGCGGCGACTGGGCCGCCGGCGACGACAGCGGTGTTTGGGGAGATGACGAGACCGGGGCGATGGCCGCCGGCCGGGCGCCGGCGGCGAATGCCGGGGATGGTGATGACGATGGCCGAGGCCCTCGCTGGCGCTCCGGTGCCGATGACTGGTCGGACGAGTCGCTCGTCGACCTCGATGACGGCGAAGCGAAGGTTGGAACCCTCGATCCGGAGCGCGCCGAGGAGAGTGAGCTCTACCGGTTCCGTGAGCTCGACGATGATGCCGACGACGCGTCGGGTATCGACCGCGCCGGTATGACCGCCCCGCGCCGTCCGGCCACTGGAGATGGTGTCTCCGGTCGCGCCGGCGGCCGCTCGGCATCGACCTCGGCTCGTCCCCGTCCGACGGCGTCGTCAGCCGAACCGGTGGTTCCCGCCGGCCTCGGCATTCGCGTTCTTACGGGAGCGGGGTTGATCGCCGCCTTCTTCGCGGTGATCCTCATCGCCGGCCGCAAGGGCCTGACTGCACTCGTGGCCGCAGTCCTGTTGATGTGCGCGCTCGAGTTCTTCAATTCGCTGCGTCACCGCGGTTTCTCCCCGGCGATCGTGCCCGGTGCCGTCGCCTGTTTCGCCATGCCGCTGGTTGCGTTCGGAACCGGCCCGACCGGCATGATGCTGGTGCTGATCCTGACGGTGTTCGTCACGATGCTGTGGTCGCTCTTCCGTGTCGTGCGCGACCGGCCCGTTGGGAACATGTCGGTGACCCTCCTCGGCGTCGGCTACATCGGTGTTCTCGGCGGCACAGCCGGACTGCTGTTGGCCCACCCCAACGGCGTCGGTCTCGTCCTCGGCGCGATCGCCTGTGCCGTTGCCTCTGACGTGGTCGCCTACTTCGTCGGCGCGAACTTGGGCAAGGTTCCGCTGGCTCCGGAAGTCAGCCCGAACAAGACGATCGAAGGCGTCGTCGGCGGGTTCTTCGGTTCCGTGCTGATCGGCACGATCGCCTTCGGCGTCGTCGGCGTCGCCCCGTGGAACGGTTGGGCGATCGGGGCCATCCTCGGCATCGTGGTCGGCGCACTCGCTCCGCTGGGTGATCTGTGCGAGTCGATGATCAAGCGCGACCTGGGCATCAAGGACATGGGCAATCTGCTCCCCGGCCACGGCGGCTTCCTGGATCGCGTCGACGCCATGCTGTTCGTTCTTCCCGGCGTCTACTTCGTCGCTCGGCTGAAGAACTGGCTCTGATCGCCCACGATCGACGCCTCGCTGGGCGAGGCGTCGCGGTTTCTCTGTAGTGGGTGCGATGCTGGGACGGTGAACTCGTCGCCTGGGCAGAAGACTGGGCCCGTCACGGTGTCGGTGGCGGGGTCGACCGGATCGGTGGGCACGCAAACGCTCGACGTGATCCGAGCGGAGCCTGAGCGCTTCCGCGTGGTCGCCCTGGGGGCGATGCGGTCGGTCGAAGCATTGCTCGCGCAGATCGAGGAGTTTCGACCGAGCATGGTTGCGGTTGGCGACCACGAAGCGGCGTTGTCCATCCGTGATCGACTGCCCCCAGGCGTGGAACTGACGATCGGCCCGCAGTCGTTCGCCGACCTGGCCACCGAAGCCGATGTGTGCGTCAACGGTGTTGTCGGCTTCGCTGGTTTGCCGGTGACGATCGCCGCGCTCCGGGCCGGTCGACGACTTGCGCTGGCGAACAAGGAGTCGCTCATCACCGCCGGCCCGGTCGTGCGGCAGGTGCGGCGGACACCGGGCGCCGAGTTGGTACCGGTCGATTCCGAGCACGGAGCGATCCACCAGTGCCTGGCGTTCCGGCGACAGTCGCAGGAGGCCGGTCGTCCCGATCGGTTGCGTCGGCTGGTCCTGACGGCGAGCGGTGGCCCATTTCGGCAACGGGCCGTAGCCGCGGGCGGAGGACTCGGTGCCCGACGGTCACTCGCGTCGGTGAGCGTCGACGAGGCGTTGGACCATCCGACGTGGAAGATGGGTCCGAAGATCACGATTGACTCGTCGACGCTGATGAACAAGGGCCTGGAGGTGATCGAAGCGCAGGAGTTGTTCGATGTCAGCTATGACGACATCGACGTCGTTGTCCATCCCCAGTCGGTGGTCCACTCGATGGCCGAGTTCTCCGACGGGTCCACGATCGCCCAGCTGTCGATGCCCGACATGCGGCTGCCAGTCGGCTACGCGCTGGCGTTTCCGGATCGGATCGCCACGCCCTACGGTGCCATCGACTGGGCGACGGTCGGGACGCTCGAGTTCCTGCCACCCGATCGGGAGGCCTTTCCCTGCCTCGATCTCGCCTACGCGGCGGGTCGACTGGGTGGGGTCGCTCCCGCATGGCTGAACGCCGCGAATGAGGTCGCGGTGGCGGCATTCCTGGCCGGGCGGCTCCGGTGGGGTCAGATTGCAGAAGTGATCGAAAGTTCACTTAACGTGGTTGATTCTGCTATACCTGTCACCGTGGGTGACGTAATCGATGCCGATCGAGCGGCGCGGGCAGTGGCCGAAGCCATTGTGGCGCGACTCGTTCAGCCCTGAGCAGGCCAGGCCGCCACGGCTTCGGTTCCGTCATCTGCCAACGACACCAGCGCGAGAACTACCCGACACGAGCCAAGCGAGCACCGCATGCAACCCGACACGACACCACAAGACCCGACACCGAACCAGACCGTTGTTACCCCCTCGACCAGCCTGAATGAGCCTGCCGGGTCGGCCACGGTCACCCTTGATGCCCCGGCAGTCGTTGATCTCACGAAGCACCCCGCGCCTCTGCTGCGGGTGGCTCCGGCCGTCGCCCCGACCGGGGTCACCGAGGAACCGCGCCCGATGCACCCTGCGATCGGCCCTCTTGCGCTGGTCGCTCTGGTCGTCTGGTGCGCCTCGATCGGCCAGCTCCTCATGCTGGCCGTGGTCGCTGCGCTCGCCTTCATGATCCTCTTCCACGAGGCGGGCCACTTCGTGGCGGCGCGCCTCACCGGAATGAAAGCCACCGAGTTCTTCCTCGGCTTCGGGCCACGCCTGTGGTCGTTCCGTCGCGGCGGCACCGAGTTCGGCGTGAAGGCGCTGCCGCTCGGCGGCTACGTGAAGGTCATCGGCATGACGAACCTCGAAACGCTGGCCGATCCGGCCGATGAACCGAAGACGTACCGCGCCGCGACCTACCCTCGCAAGGTCCTTCTTGCCTCTGCCGGAACGATCGCCCACTTCATCCTGGCCTTCGTGCTGTTCCTGTCGCTCAACAGCGGTTTCGGTCGGATGACCGGGTTCAGCCTTCCGGTCGTCGGCTCGGTGAACCCGCTCGAGATCGGTTCCTCACCTGCGGCCATCGCCGGCATCAAGGCCGGTGACCGGATCGTCGAGATCAGTGGCACACCGATCGCCATCGGGTCCGATGTCCGGACGGCCATCGACAACACGGCCACGCGGCCACTCACGGTCACCCTCGACCGCAACGGGGTGCGCAAGACCGTCCCGCTCACCCCGGTGCGCGACGTCGACGGCGTGATGCGTATCGGTGTGCAGTGGGACGAGAACGCGTTCGGCACCACCACGAATCGGATGGGTCTCGTGACCGGTGCGAAGGAATCGGTCTCGTCCATGGTTCGGCTCGTCCCCGAGACCTGGGGTGGCCTGTTCCGGTTCTTCGCTCCGTCCAGTCTCCAGTCCTATGGCTCCACCTTGGGGAAGGCGGCGACCAACCAGCCGCTCACCCGGGCCGAGTCCGAGGGACGCATGTCGTCAGCCGTCGGGATCTCCCGGATGATGCGCGACGCCGGGCGCGACGATGTGCGTACGGCGATCGAGCTTTTCGCCATCGTCAACATCTTCGTCGGGATGTTCAACATGCTTCCGCTGATGCCCCTCGACGGGGGCCACGTGCTGGTCGCCACGTACGAGCGGCTGCGCTCCCGACGTGGGCGGATGTACCACGTCGATTTCCGCAAGCTCCTCCCGGTGACTTACGTGGTTCTTCTCGTGATGAGCGTGATCGGCTTCACGTCGCTGTATCTCGACATCACGAAGCCTCTCAGCCTGTTCTGACGAACCCGCGACTTCGGCGGCGCGCGGAACCGCTGGGGGCCGACAAGATGGAGGGGTGCTGTCCACCTACCCCCGTCGCGTAACCCGTCAGATCATGGTCGGCAAGGTCGCCGTGGGCGGCGATGCGCCGATCAGCGTGCAGTCGATGACCACGACGAAAACCGCCGACGTGGAAGCAACGCTGGCGCAGATCTATGCCCTCGCCGCGAACGGCTGCGACATCGTGCGCTGCACGTGCAACGAGACCGAGGCGGCCGAGGGGCTCGCCCAGATCGTCCCCCGGTCGCCGATCCCGATCGTCGCCGACATCCACTTCCAGTACAAACTCGCTCTTGCCGCTCTCGATGCCGGCGTCCACTGCCTCCGGCTCAATCCGGGCAACATCCGTAAGGCCGACCACGTGAAGATCGTGGCGTCCGAGGCGCGCGATCGCGGTGTGCCCATCCGTATCGGCGTCAACGGCGGATCACTCGATCCGGACATCGAGGCGAAGTACGGGCAGACGCCGAAAGCACTCGTCGAGTCGGCCAAGCGCGAACTCGGCTATTTCGAAGAGGTCGGCTTCGAAGATGTGAAGATCAGTGTGAAGGCGTCGAACCCGGCGTTGATGATCGAGTCGTACCGGCTTCTTGCCGATACGGTGAACTTCCCGCTGCACCTCGGGGTCACCGAAGCCGGTCCGCTCCCCGGAGGGCTGGTGAAGGCCACGGCCGGCATCGCGACGTTGCTTGCCGAAGGCATCGGCGACACCATCCGCTACTCGCTGACCGCCGACCCGGTCGAAGAGGCGCGTGCCGGCCGTCAGCTGCTCGAGTCGCTCGGCCTGCGGGAGCGTCAGTCGCTCGACCTGATCGCCTGCCCTTCGTGCGGACGTGCCGAGATCGATGTGATCGGCGTGGCCAATGAGGCCCAGGAGGCGCTCCGGGCACTCAACGTGCCGATCCAGGTCGCCGTCATGGGGTGTGTCGTGAACGGCCCCGGCGAGGCGGCCTCTGCTGACGTGGGAATTGCCGCCGGACGCAAGCGTGGCCACCTGTTCGTGAAGGGCAAGGTGGTCAAGGTTGTGCCCGAGTCGCAAATGGTGAGCGCGCTCGTTGAATGGGCGCAGCTGGTCGCCACCGACGGAGTCGATGCCGCACTCGCCCGAGCGGACTCGGGTGCTGCAGCCGAGGCCGAAGCCGACCGGCGCCTATTGCTGGGTGAACAGGGCGACGACGCGAATCACTCCGTCGCCCGGATCGAGCTGATCAAAAAGCGGGTCGAGGGCAACGACGAATCGACGACGCGCTGAGCCGTGGGTTGCGTCGCCGCGGAGTGACTACATGGCGAGGACCGACTGGAACCCGGTGCTTTCCGCCGAGCTGAACAAGCCCTATTGGGTAGACCTGCAGCGCTTCGTCACGACAGAGCGCGCTACCGGACCCGTGTTCCCGGCCCAGGACGAGGTGTTCGCGGCACTGCACCTCACGCCGTTCGCCGACGTGAAAGTCGTGATCCTCGGACAAGATCCGTACCACGGACCCGGCCAGGCCCACGGGTTGTGCTTCTCGGTACGCCCGCCCACGCCGCCGCCCCCCTCGCTCGTCAACGTGTTCAAGGAGCTGGCCACCGATGTAGGAGTGCCCCGTCCGTCGCACGGAGACCTGACGGCCTGGGCTCGTCAGGGGATACTGCTGCTGAACACCACGCTCACGGTTCGCGCCCACCAGGCGAACTCGCACCAGGGTCGAGGGTGGGAGACCTTCACCGACGCAGTGATCGGTGCGGTGGCGGCGAAGCCCGAGCGGGTTGTGTTCGTCCTCTGGGGGGCGTCGGCCCGA
>JANPDB010000744.1:0-2254 GCA_031431255.1 Acidimicrobiia bacterium
TGGTTCTTTCAGCCGATCTCGTTGGGGAGCTCGGCCTTGCGCCGAGCAATGAATGCCTGCAGTTCTTCGTCGATCGCCGAGTCGAGGGGCGGTGCCTCGTACGACGCGAGTCGTTTCTTCCAGATGGCGTTGGCCCGGACGATCGAGTCGTGCGATCCCTCCTCGGCCCACTGCTCATAGGAGTTGTTGTCGGCGGTCTCGGAACGGTAGAAGGCGTTCTCGAAGTTCGCGAGGGTGTGGGCCGAGCCGAGGAAGTGTTGACCGTGGGGGTTTTCCAGGATCGCATCGAGCGCCAGTCCGTTGTCGCTCATATCGAGGCCCTTGACAAAGGTCCCGAACATGCCGAGCTGATCGTCGTCGAGCACGAACTTCTCGTAACCGATGCTGAGCCCTCCTTCGAGCCAGCCGGCGGCATGCAGCACGAAGTTCACACCGGCCATCACGGTCGGGATCATCGTCGACGCACTCTCATACGCCGCCTGGGCATCGGCCACCTTCGACGACGTGAGCGAGCCTCCACTGCGGAAGGGCACTCCGAGGCGCCGGGCCAGTGCGGCACAGGTGTAGAGCACGAGCGCAGGTTCCGGGGTACCGAAGGTGGGCGCACCGGTCTGCATCGACATCGACGAGGCGAACGAGCCGAAGATCACTGGTGCTCCGGGTCGGACGAGCTGGGTGAACGCCATGCCGGCCAGGGCCTCGGCGAGTGTCTGCGTGACCACACCGGCCGAGGTCGTGGGCGCCATTGCACCGGCGAGGATGAACGGAGTGATGATGCACGCCTGGTTGGCGGCAGCGTACGTTTCGGCGGCGGCGAGCATCGTGGCGTCCCACACGAGTGGCGACGACGCATTGATGAGCGACGTCATCACGGTGCGGTCGCCAAGATCGCCACCGAAGGCGATCCGGGCGAGCTCCACACTGTCGGCGGCCCGGCTGCCCGCCGTAACGGAGCCCATGAACCCCTTGTCGGAGTACTTGATGTGCGAATACACCATGTCGAGGTGACGCTTGCTGACGGGCACGTCGACGGGTTCGCACACGGTGCCGCCAGAGAGATGCAGGTTCGGCGACATGTACGCGAGCTTCACGAAGTTCTGGAAGTCCGCCAGCGTGGCGTAGCGGCGCCCCCGATCGAGATCGGTGACGAAAGGTGAGCCGTAGTTGGGGGCGAACACCGTGGCGTCGCCGCCGATCTGCACGCTGTTGTCGGGATTGCGGGCGTGCTGCGTGTACGTACGCGGCGCAGTTGCGGCCACGAGCTGCCGGGCCAGACCGTCGGGGAATCGCACGCGGTCCCCATCGATGTCGCAACCGGCCGCTCCGAACTGTTCGATCGCACTCGGATAGTCGCGCACGGTGATGCCGACCTGTTCGAGGATCTTGTCCGCATTGAGCTCGAGCAGGGCGAGACCTTCGTCGGACACGAGCTCGAAAGGCTTCATCGTTCTGGTGAGGAACGGCTGTCGGGCGATCGCGTGCGAGGCACGCAGCTCCTGACGAGCTGAACGTCCTCCGGACCTCCGACCGGTTGGTGCACTGGTCATGGCATAGCTCCTTGGTCAACGTCGGATGAAGCAACGACAGATGAAGCGACAACAGATGAAGACGGCTCACGGGAAGCCCGGCGTCGACGACCGCCGCCGTCAGACGCACGCACCCGCCGCTCGGGTAACTGCACGTGCAGCGCCAGGTTCGGCGTGTCGGCCACCGCATGCGGGAACGCCATGGCGTGGACGAACAGTTCCTGAAACCGGGGCTCCGTGGCCGTCTCGATCTTGACGACCCTCCGGGCGGCCAGCTCGAGTTCGTTGCGAAGCGCTCTCGAAAGCAGCGCACGCACCGCTCCCCCGCCGGCGGCGTTTCCGACCGAACGAACACCTTCGAGCGGACAGTCCGGCACCAGTCCGAGCACCATCGCGTGGAGCGGATCGATGTGCGCACCGAACGCGCCGGCCAGGCGGATATCGACGAGGTCGACCGCGCCGGCATGGTCGACCAGCAGATCGATCCCCGCCCGAAGCGCCGCCTTGGCAAGCTGGATGGCCCGAACGTCGTTCTGGGTCACGACGATGCGGCGCCCACCATCGTCGTGGAGAACGTACGTGAACGTACGACCATCGGCGATGATATGTGGCGAACGTTCGATGAGCGAGCCGTCCACCACACCGTCTTGATCGATCACCCCGGCCAGGTACATCTCGGCGATGACCTCGATGATCCCCGAGCCACAGATGCCAGTCACGCCGGTCTT
>JANPDB010000745.1:0-7680 GCA_031431255.1 Acidimicrobiia bacterium
CGACTTCGTGAACCTCGCCGGACGCGGCGTGGAGGCATCCATCAACGGTACCCAGGTCGCAGTCGGTGGCCGGCACTCCTCACCGAGAAGCAGTTGACCGAACCCCCCGCTGTCGCCACCGTGACCACCACCTGGCGGTCACGCGGTGCCGCCGTGCTGCACATGATCCGAGACGGCACCATCGTCGGCGCGATAGCGCTCGAGGATCAGATACGACCCGAGTCACGAATGGCGATCGACGAGCTGCGCCGCCTCGGCATCCGGAGCGTGATGATCACCGGCGACGCCCAACAGGTCGCCGACTCCGTCGCCACCGAACTCGGTGTCGACGAGGTCCTCGCTCAAGTGCTCCCCGAGGACAAGGACAAAGCAGTCGCAGGCCTCCAAGCCCGCGGGCTCAAAGTTGCGATGGTCGGTGACGGCGTCAACGACGCACCTGCCCTCGCCCGCGCAGACGTGGGCATCGCGATCGGCGCCGGCACCGACGTTGCCATCGAAGCAGCCGGTGTTGTTCTTGCCTCATCGGACCCCCGGAACGTGCTCGGCATCATTCGGCTCTCGCGTGCCAGCTACCGCAAGATGATCCAGAACCTCGCCTGGGGTGCTGGCTACAACCTCATCGCCATCCCCGCCGCCGCAGGAGCATTCAGCTTCGCGGGGATCACTCTCTCGCCTGCGGTCGGGGCGATTCTGATGAGCGTCTCCACCATCGTTGTCGCGGCCAACGCCCAACTCCTGCGCCGACTCGACCTCACACCACCCGCGCTCTCCGCCACGGCACCCGCCGTCCCACCAAGGTGACTTTGATGACGGGTGATCACCAGCGCCGTGTAACCCGATCGGGACCCGCCGACGTTCTTTCCACGGAGAAAGGACCGGCTTCGTCGCCAACGGGTGACCCTGCGAACCGATTGCTCTGCGTGTATCTCGGGTGAGCCTCGCAGCACCTCACCGAAAAGCGCTCGCGCGCCCTACCCGTGTAGACTCCAAGTATGACGTCGACGTCTACAACAATTCGGGTCACCGCTGAGCAACGGGACCGCCTTCGGCTGCTCGCAGCGGAGCGCGGTGCGTCGATGGCCGACACCCTCGATGCGGCGCTCGAGTCGCTGCGTCGCCAGCAGTTCTACGACGCCATGGTGACCGCCGAAGCCCAACTGCGCAGCGACCCGGTCGCCTGG
The DNA here is from genome assembly GCA_031431255.1 of Acidimicrobiia bacterium. Lineage (GTDB taxonomy): Bacteria > Actinomycetota > Acidimicrobiia > Acidimicrobiales > JANYDT01 > JANLQX01. The sequence continues at coordinate 1,182 of JANPDB010000745.1, forward strand.
AGTACCTACGTCCGAGATCGCGATGCCTGGCTGAACCCTGACCTGGCGACGACATGAACTTCGGCGACATTGTCACCGTCGACTTCGGCACGCCGATCGGGTCCGAGGCCGGGTTTGTGCGCCCGGCCGTGCTCATCACCGCCGACGCGTTCCTCCGCTTTCGGCCGTCGTCGGTGTTTGCCGTGCCGCTGACCTCGACTCCGCGATCGTTCCCGAGCCATGTTCTTGTCACCGCCGACGCGGTCAACGGCTTGCGCGACGACAGCTCCGCCCTGGTTGAGCAACTCCGGGCCGTAGCCCTCGAACGCTGCTCCCTCGCCACCGGCAACGTCGGGCCCGGCGTCGCCCACCAAATCCTCGACATCCTCGCCATGATCACCGGCATGCCCTGACCGCCTTCGTGCACTATCCGTCGCCCTCAGACATCCCTGGCGTCGACACCAAGTTCATCGAGCGCAACAGCGCCGTGTTTCGTTCGCTGCACGCCCACGAGGCCCGGTGGGGTCATGAGCCCATGCCGACCCGACGCGACCTTCCAAAAGTGGCTGCAGGTGAGCGCGTCCTCTTTGACGACCTTCGCGACGACCTCATCCGCCCGCAGCTGGGCTTCGAGCAGGAGCGCACGGCGTTCCATCTCGTCGTCGAAGCCGTCGATCGCGCAAGTCGCATCGCGACCAGACGGCTTGTCGTCGAGTTCGATTCGCGCTTCTCGTTTCCTAGAACCGTCTTCCGGAATCGGGTGGCCGACTGTTGATCGCTCCGATGCGGATCCGGTCAGTGTCACCGGCAGGCAGGTGTTCGCCGATCGCCGCGATGAGCAGCGTCGCAACCGTTCGGCCGAGGAGTGCCCGATTGCGTTGGAGCAATGCTGTTCGATCACCATCTGGTTCGATGGCAGAGAGCTCTGTTGCAACAACACCCCCCAGCGCGCCGAGGACTGTCGTGACGTGCTCGAACAAAGCGAGGGCCCGAGGTGCGGAAATCCCGCCCGCAATGAGGTCGGCGACTGTCGCCAAAGCGGAAGGGCTTCGAACGAACCACTGCGCCTTCTCCGACCGACGCGTGATCAGACCGGCGCGAACGGCGATCCGGCGATTACCCGGCTTCGCCAGCGCTGGAACCATTGAAACGAGTTGTTCGTCGGTGACGATGACGGCTGCTTCGTCGACCGGTGCTTCGGGTTGTCCATCGGTGAGGCCAACGACGGTCCGAAACTCGCTCCCGCTCTCCCAGGCGTCGAAGAGGTCACGCATTCCCGCGAGGGAGTACCCGCGTTCCTGCAGGCGGTGAATCGCCGCGAGTCGTTCCTGGTGCGATGGCCCGTAACGACCGACTCGACCGACACGCGACGGAGGCGCGAGCAGGCCAAGCGTTTGATACTGGCGGATCGTTCGCGTCGGAACTTTTGTCGCTGCCGCAAGTTCGTCGATGGTGAGCAATGCCTCCACATCCGACAGCATACTTCTTGACATCATTCATTGTTACGGTGTTCACTGTAACTTATGTCGGAAGCGGAAGAGGTTGGCGCAGCGTTCGCCGCAATGGTCTCGACCACAAGTGGATCGCCGGTCACCCTGTCACGCGCACCGCGATCGCTGAGCGGCGGCTACTGGGCGCGGATCTGGGGGGTGGAACTCGACGGAGCACCGCCACCGTTCAATCGCCCGATGGTGCTTCGGGTCATGCCCGACCGACCGGCCGGACTTCGCGAAGCAGTCGTCCAACGAACCATCGCCGACACCGGCTTTCCCACGCCACGAGTGCTCGCCTCGGGTGTCGCTCCCGGTCTGGGCGAGTCGTACATCGTGATGGAACACGTGGCAGGAAGGACACCAATTGGCGGGCTCCGTCTCGGCCCCGAACTCCTCGGGATCCCCAAACTCCTGCGTCGCCTTCCAGCAATGCTCGCATCCACGGCAACCGCTCTCCACGCCATCAACCCGGCCTTGTTACGGGCCGCGCTCACCGAGGCCGGCATCGAGCCCGGCGCCTCCGGCCATCCCTTTCGTCCAGCCATCGAGACAGCCGCGCTCGAATGCCCGTCAGCCGGCTTCGACGAGTTCGTCCGGTGGCTGGACAAGCACGCACCGAACCCTGGACCCGACGTGATCTGCCACGGCGACCTTCACCCGCTCAACATGCTCCTCGACGACCACGGTGGCACCTCGCTGCTCGACTGGACCACAGCAACCATCGCACCGCGAGAGATGGACATCGGCCTGAGCGCCGGGCTGCTCCGCTGCGCGCCGATGGACGTGCCGAAACCGCTTCGCCCGGTGATCCGGCGGATCACGGACCGACTCGCCGAATCATTCATCACAACGAGCATCAGAACCGCTGGGACGACCGCCATGGTGGACCGTGGGGCCGTGGACTGGTGGGAGGCGTTGCAACACGGACGCTGCCTCGCCGAACTTGCCCGCGGGCGACTCCATCCAGGTGGTGTTGTCGGCCCCGGCCATCCGTTCGAGACGTCCGTCGACGCGATGCGTCGACGACTGCGGCAACTCACCGGTGTCACGATCACGCCGCCTGCGCGGGTGTCCGCCCAGCGATGCTCGGCGAACGACGGCCGGTAGGGTGCGTCAATGGAATCTGTTGTCATCGCTTCGACCGACGAGCATTTCGCCATCACCCGACGAATGTTCGGGGCATATCAGCGGGCCGTCGCCGCATTCGCGTCCGACGCGGAGATATGCGCGTGATTCGATGACATCGCCACGGAGCTCGTGCAGCTCCGCTCGTTCTACGCCCACCCGAGCCGCATCCTCCTGGCACTCAACAGTGACAGCACCCCTGTAGGCGTGGTTGCCCTGCTCGTCACGGGCCCGGCTGGCGAGATCCGTCGTCTCTACGTCAACCCGCAACAACGCTCGAGCGGCCTCGGCCGTCGTCTCGTCGAGATGCTCATCACCCAAGCAACCGAGCTGGGCCTCGAGCGTCTCGTGCTGAACACGCTTCCCACCATGATCCACGCACAAGCGCTCTACCGCTCACTCGGATTCACCGCAACCGACGCCTACGTCGAGAAGCCGACCGAGGGCGTTGTGTACTTCCAACGCCGACTCCTCTAGCAACCCTGAGGCTGACCGCTACCCCCTGGATAGGACAGCGGTTTCGATCGGCAGGCGGGCGTGACGCCACTCCGGGAAACCGTCCGCAAGACGCCGCGCGGTGCGACCCCGACGACGAAGCAATCGAACCGCCTCGTCGGCGAGTACGCAATACGGACCTCGGCAGTACGCGACGACCTCGATGTCGGCCGGCAAGGTGCGAAGTTCTTTCGCCAAGCGGTCGCCCGGGATCGATCGGGCGCCGCGTATGTGCCCAGCGGCAAACTCGGCAGCCGGTCGAACATCGACCACGATCACATCACCGACAGCGATCCTCTTCGTGAGCTCACTGCGGCTCACTTCGTCGAGCTGATCTCGTTTGCCGATGTACGCGGCGGCGAGGTCATCAAGCTCGGCATGATGGGCGGCGGCAACGTCACGTAACGCCGTCCAAAGCTCGCTCACCCGCTCCGAAGACAGTCGGTAAAAGACACGGTTCTTGTCACGACGCGTGACGACCAACCCTGCGGCTGCGAGCGCACGCAAGTGAAACGACGTGTTCGCCACGCTCTGATCGATCTCGTCGGCCAACTCCTCAACGTGTCGTTCGCCTTGAATCAACACATCGACCAACTCGGCTCGGCGACCGTTCGCCAACGCCTTGGCGACGTCACCAAACCCGTCGAACAGCGCGTCTTTTGCTTCACGATTTCCCACCACCCCACTCTATCTATTCAAAGGACCGCTTGACAAGAGAGGGGCCTCGCGCGAGCATTCAAGTACTTCTTTGAACAGGTGGTCGGTATGCATGTGCACGAGTTCGTCGACGAGGGCCTCGGTCACTCTTCGTATCTCATCGATCTGGCCAACGGGACGGCCGCACTCATTGACCCTCCGCGTTTTCCGATCGCACACGAGCATCTCGCCGGATGCGAGGGGCTGCGCATCGCTTGGACGGTCGATACCCACTCGCATGCCGACTACGTCACCGGCAGCCCCGGACTCGTCGCCCGAAGCGGAGCGACGTTCATCGCCCCCGCAGCGTCACGACTCGAGACACCCCACCGGCCGGTCGTTGACGGCGACGCCATCGCGTTGGCGACGGGTCTGGTCTTGACGGCGATCGCAACGCCCGGGCATACACCCGACCACCATGCCTACGTTCTGGAGCACAACGGCATACCTGTCGCCTTGTTCTCCGGCGGGTCGTTAATGGTCGGCGCCGTTGGCCGCACCGATCTCTGTGGTCCAGACCTTGCCGAACCGCTCGCCCGCGAGATGTTCCGTGGACTACGCAGATTCGACGAGTTCCCTGACGACCTCGTGCTCTATCCCACTCACGGGGCCGGGTCGTTCTGCGCTGCCCCAGGATCGGCGAATCGCACGAGCACCCTCGGAATCGAACGCACCACAAACAAACTGTTCGGCGAAAGCACGGAGAATCGATTCGTCAAACAACTCCTCGCCGGGTTCGGAACGTTCCCGTCCTACTTCGCCCGGCTCCCCGAACTCAACCGGCTGGGACCGACGAACTACGACACCATCCCGCTCCTCACCGATCTGAACCCAGAAGACGTCGAACGCGCCATCGCCAACGGCGCAGTCGTTGTCGACGCCCGGCCCGTTCGTCACTTCGCCACCGCCCACATTCCCGGTTCGATCTCCAACACCCTCCGACCCGTATTCGCCAGCTGGACCGGCTGGCTCATCGATCCGGACCGCCCGATCGTGTTCGTGCTCAGCGACGACCAATCCCCCGACGAAGCCGTCCGCCAGTGCCTCGATGTCGGCCACGAACGGTTCGCCGGAGTACTGCGGGGAGGCATCGAGGCCTGGCGAGCAACGGGCCGACCAGTCCGCACTGTCGATCTGGTCGACGCAAACCACCTTCACACCCACATCATCGACGTGCGGCAAACCAACGAGTTTGCAACGGGCCACGTGCCCGGCGCAGTCAACGTCGAGCTCGGCAACGTCATCACCGCGCGGCTAGCGACCGAGCCTTGGACGGTGATGTGCGGTCACGGGGAGCGAGCCATGTCCGCCGCCAGCATCCTCGCGGACCGCGGATACGACGTGAACGTGCTCGATGGCGGCCCCGACACCTGGGCGAGTGCCGCAAACCTTGCGCTCGAGGTCGGACCCCTCGCGGCCGCACCCCTTGCGGTCAAGCGATGAGTAGCGCTCCCGAGAACGGAACACCGCTTCGCCTCGGACTCAAAGAGAACCTGGCCCAGTTCTCGCTGCTCGTCGGCGTGAACGCACTCGTGGGCGGAATGATCGGCCAGGAACGAACCGTCCTCCCCCTCCTCGCCAAGAACGAGTTCGGGCTCACCGCGTTCACCGCGACGCTCACCTTCATCGTTGCGTTCGGAGCCGTGAAGGCCGCCACCAACTTCTTCGCCGGCACCCTGTCGGACCGCTACGGCCGCAAACCCGTCCTCGTCACCGGATGGATCATCGGCGCACCCATCCCGCTGCTGCTCATGTGGGCACCCACCTGGGGCTGGATCGTGTTCGCCAACGTCCTGCTCGGCATCAACCAGGGCCTCACGTGGTCCACCACCGTCATCATGAAGATCGACCTCGTCGGCCCCGCCCGCCGCGGGTTCGCCATGGGCCTCAACGAAGCCGCCGGCTACGGCGCCGTGGCCATCACCGCACTCGCCACCGGCTACATTGCCCAACACGCGGGACTACGACCAGAACCGTTCTTCCTCGGCCTGGCCTACGCCGGCCTCGGCCTGGCCCTCTCCACGATGTTCGTCAAAGAGACGCGCGCCCACGCCCACCACGAAGCCGCCAACCACACCCCCGCCAGCGGCGCCCACCACGACGCGCTCAGCACCGGTGAGATCTTCAAGCTCACCTCGTTCCGCGACAAGGCACTCTCATCGTGCTCGCAAGCCGGTCTCGTCAACAATCTCAACGACGGACTCGCGTGGGGCCTGTTCCCGATCTTCTTTGCCAACGCCGGACTCTCCATTGGCCGAATCGGCATCCTCGCCGCGCTCTACCCCGCCGTATGGGGACTGGGCCAGCTCTACACCGGCGGCCTCTCCGACCGCATCGGCCGCAAACCCCTCATTGTCGGCGGCATGATCACCCAGGGAGTCGCCCTCGCCGGGATCGCCAGCACACATAGCTTCGCGGCATGGGCACTGGGTGCCATGGTCCTCGGCGCGGGAACGGCCATGGTCTACCCCACCCTGCTCGCCGCCATCGGCGATGTGGCCCACCCCGCATGGCGGGCCCGGTCCGTCGGCATCTACCGCCTGTGGCGAGACGGAGGCTTCGCCATCGGCGCACTCCTCGCCGGCATCCTCGCCGACCTCATCTCCATCCCCGCCGCCATCTACGCCGTCGCAGCACTCACCGCCGCCTCCGGCCTCCTCGTTCTCCACCGCATGTACGAGACCCACCAGCCACGCCCTCGGGAGCGCAGC
>JANPDB010000746.1:0-1817 GCA_031431255.1 Acidimicrobiia bacterium
GCACGGCCCAGGTCGGCGATGGCGGGCTGATCGGCCAGGAAGGCGACGTGTTGCACCTCGTGGTGTCGACCGGCGCCGAACCTGATCTCGAGCACCGGCTGGTCCACGGGCCGTCGAGCCACTGAGCACCGAGCACCGAGCGAAGAAGAGACCAGAGAAATGAAAGTTGCCATTGCCGGAGCCGGAGCCGTCGGGACGTTCATCGCCCGCGATCTCGCAGCAGCCGGTCACGAGGTCCACCTGCTCGAAAAGGAAGCGAAGGTCGTCGACCGACTCCGCTCGACGACCGTCGACGTGCACTGGCACGCCATCGATGCCTGCGAATACGAGTCGCTCGATCTCGCCGGCATCGGTGACGTCGACGTGATGGTTGCGGCGACCGGCGATGACGAGGACAACCTCGTCATCTCGTTGCTGGCCAAGCAGGAGTTCGCGGTGCCCCGGGTGATCGCCCGCGTCAACAACCCGAAGAACCACTGGCTCTTCGACGAGACCTGGGGCGTCGATGTCGCCGTCTCCACGCCACACCTCCTCACGGCACTTGTGGAAGAGGCCGTCTCCGTCGGTTCGCTCGTCCGGCTGCTCAGCCTCGACGGTGGTGCCCGGCTCGTCGAACTGACCCTGGCGCCCGACTCCCCTGCTGTCGGCAAGTCGCTCGCCCAACTCGGCGTCCCTCGCGACGCCTCGATCGTCGCCGTGGTTCGATCTCGGCATGTCAACGTTCCGCACGGCGACACCACGCTCGCCGCCGGCGACGAGGTCATCGCCCTGGTGACCGGTGAGGTCGAAGACCAACTCGCCGCCCTGTTGGCGGTGTGATGAACGTCCGTTCACTCCGCCGGAGCATCTGATGGGCATCCGTTCACTCCTCGCCCGCCTGTCGACGTCCGTCGAAGAAGACGACGCCCAGCGCCTACGGGCATTCTGCGCGCAACGGGGTCAGGTGCCTATTTCGGAGATCCCCCCGCGGACGGAGGTCACCGCGGTCGGGCAGATCTCGTCGATCCGGATCGTGCCCCACAAGGACTCGTCGTGGCTCGAGGTCACCATGTCCGATGGCGACGACAGCCTCGTGGTGATGTGGACCGGGCGCCGTTCGATCGCCGGTGTTGCCCCGGGTCGCCGCCTCGCCGTGAAGGGCCGAGCGCTCCCACTTGCACCGGGTAGTCGTCGGCTGAAGATGCTCAATCCGGCGTACGAGCTCTTGGGCAAAGACTGAGCCTCGACCTCACGCAGATCCTCTCGGCCTTGCGGGCCGGACACGAGTTCGACCCGCTCGTCCACCTGGAACGCATCCCGGCACGCGTCGCCCGCCACGCCGGTCTCCGAGCCACCGTTGACCCTCGACTCGTTCGCTACGTTCCCGAGGTCGACGGCGGGCTGTGGACCCATCAGGGCGAGGCGATCGACCTTGCCCTCGCGGGGCGCAGCGTGGTCATCGCCACCGGCACCGCATCGGGAAAGTCACGCTGCTTCCAGGTGCCGCTCGCCGACGCCGCGCTGGCCTCCGGCGGCAAGGCCACGAGCCTGCTGCTCTTCCCGACGAAGGCACTGGCCCAGGACCAGCTACGTGCGCTCGGGGCGCTCGGCGTTCCCGGGCTGGTTCCCGTCACCTACGACGGAGACACCCCGGACGACGCGCGGCATTGGGCCCGCAAGAACGCCACCACGGTGCTCACCAACCCCGAGATGCTCCACCTCGGGCTGCTCCCGTTCCACGGCCGCTGGTCGACGTTTCTGCACCGGCTCCGCTACGTCGTGATCGACGAGCTCCACGCGTACCGCGGGGTGTTCGGATCCCATCTCGCCCAGATCCT
>JANPDB010000747.1:0-3746 GCA_031431255.1 Acidimicrobiia bacterium
CACCTCGCGTCGGAAGTCGACGTGCGGGAACAGGTCTCGCATCATCAGCGCGGCCTCGACGGCCTTGCGCGACGACAGGTGGAGGAGGTTGATGTTCGGGCAGTTCGTCTCGTGGGCGAGGTACGACGCGATGAACACCGCTAGGCCCTCCGAGTGCGGAGGACGGGCCGCCGAGTACGCCTTGAGACCCGTCAGCTTGCCTTCGCGCTCCACCATCGCGGTGTACGCGTTCAAGATGTCGGCGAACTCGCAGTGCAGCCCCAGGCTGATCTGGCTCGCCCGCTCAGGGCGTTCCTCGATCATCTTGGTGAGCTGTCGCATGATGAACTCAAAGTGGGCCACGTCGTAGCGCTCGTCCTCACCAAGCATCAAGAAGTTCGACTGGGTGGCACTGCGGCCGTGCAAACCGTGTCCGCCGTAGAACATGAAGATCTTGAAGCTGGCAACACCCATCTCGTCGAGAAGGGTCGGCATCTCGTCGATGTGGCGCTGGTTGATCGGGGCCAGGTGATAGGCGTAGTCGGACCAGTAGTGCGAGGCGCTGCGGTCGAGCACCTCCCGATAGAACTCCGGATACGAACCCGTCTTGTTCAGGTAGTACTCGCCGGTGCGAAAGTAGGTGAGCGTCGTCGTCACGCCGCCTTGCACCGCGGCCTTCGACTCGGACTCGGCATCTTCCTCCAGTGGGTTGTAGATGCCCACGTGGTAGTGGGGATCGACGAGCCCGGGAAACGCCAGCTTGCCGGTCCCGTCCACGACAATGGTCGCCTGCGAGGCATCGAGCCCCTCGCCGATCTCCGCAAACCGACCGTTCGAAACGGCGATGTCGACGATTGGGGAATCGGTGGCGTTGGGCCGCACGATGCGGACGTTGCGGACGAGAAGATCATAGGTAGACATAGCTTGTCCTTCGCCTTTTCTGATGGTTCAGTTCGAATAGCCGAGACGGGCGGAGAGACGACGCGTGGCATCGACGAGCAGCCGTGCAGCATCCTCCACTTCGCTTTTGAAGCGCTCGATCGGACCACAGACGCTGACAACAGCTGCTGTCCGTCCGTTGTGATCGAAGACCGGTGCCGCCACCGAACCGGCACCAGCCTGCCGCTCCCCGAAGGAGAGCGCGTAGCCGACCTTGCGAATCCGGCGAAGATCAGCGCGCAGACGATCGGGATCGGTGATCGTCGTGTCGGTGAACGCATCGAGAGTGCCGTTGAGGTACTCGTCGATCTCCGCCTCAGGCAGGAACGCAAGGAATGCCTTCGACGACGACCCTGTGTGCAAGGGAAACGAGCGACCGAGCGGCACGGTCATCTTCACTTCCCGGTCGGGGAGCACCTGCGAAACGTACGCACGCGTGGTTCCCGAGCGGATGGACAGCGTGGACGTCTCGTTGGTGGCGTCGCTCAAGGCGTTGAGTTCGTGTTGGGCGAGGTCGCGGACGTCGAGCTTCTCCAGGTAGGAGAGCCCGATGGCGAGTGCCGCGGGCCCAAGACTGTAGCGGCGAGTGTCCTCGTGGACCTCGAGCAATCCCTTGCCTCGCAGCGACGACACGATCCGGTGGACCGCAGCCTTCGACAGCTTGAGCTCATTGGCGATCTCGGTCACGCCCAACGTTGGCGCTCGGCGACGGGTGAACAGCATGAGGACGTCGATGGCCCGCTCGACCGTGGCGATCGTCTGCGAACCCCCCGTACTCAGCACGGGCCGCGGCGGGTCCGCGTCGTCAAACGACACGGGCGGCGCCCCTCAACCCTCTCGTCGGAAGCCGACGTTCACCGGAGGATCCGTCAGCAGACGCGTGCCGAGGAACTCCCACCAGTCGTCCTGCGACACGCGCTCGGCCTCCCAGTTGCTGTCGGTCTTCAGGTTGGCGAGCGCCTTTCGGTACTCGCCGAAGCCCGCCTCGTCGTCGAAGGCGGCGTAGTTCTCGATCACGTAGACGTCACCGACCACGCTGTAGAACCACCGCACCTCTTTGACCATCGGGAGGTCCTGGTAGAAGAACGACTCTCGGTGCTCCAGCCACTTCCAGAACGCCTTCATGTCCTGGCGGGCGCGGGGCGCCAGCTTCATTCGGTAGTGGAGGTAGATCACCGGGACTCCTAGGTCAGCCCGGGGAGGGCCGACGTCGACTCAGTGTACGGCCGAGAGGCAGAGCGGTCCACTGGACGGAACGCCGTCCCGCCCAGCGGTACAGCCGGGAAGTGGGCGGCCCTCGGCGGTTCGCATCCATACGGTCCGAACAGCGGATAAAACAGTCATCACTACCGGCGCCCGGGGGACGGCCCCAGGAGCGGACGAGGAGTCCCGTTGAGCGAGCACCACACCCTTCCACGCGTCGGCATCTGGATGTTCCCCGATGCTCCGGCCCAGCATCTCCTCGACGCGGTGATCAGGGCCGATCGCGCCGGGGTGGACGAATGCTGGATCGCCGATGAGGCGGTGTCCCGTGAGCCCCTGGTGGTCTTCGGCGCTGCCGCACCGCAGACGACCCACGTGAAGATGGGCGTCGGCATCACCTCCCCGGTGATCCGCCACCCCGGAGCAATGGCGTCGAGCATCGCCCCGCTCGACGAGCTCAGCGGCGGACGGGCGATGCTCGGGTTCGGAGTCGGCGGCGCGCTCTCGCTCGATCCTTTCGGGCTCAAGGCCGAGAAGCCCGTGGCACTGGTCCGGGACGCGATCCGCACGGCGCGATCGGTCATCGAGCGACAACCGTCGGACCTCTACGAACCCCCGGCCCACGCCGCGCCGGGCCGCTCCGTACCGATCTTCGTCGGCTCACGGGGCGAGCAGATCAACAAGCTCGCCTCCCGAGAGGCCGACGGGGTGTTCTTCTCATCGTGGGTTCTCGACTCACTCGGCACTGCGGTCGAATGGGCGCGGTCAGTGCGACCGATCCATGTGGCGATGTATCCGTCGATCCGGTTTCGGGCCGACGCGCCGGATGACCCGACGTCGTTGTGCGGCGATCCGACGGCGGTGGCCGCGGGCCTGGTCGATCTGGTCGAACGTCATCATCCCGAGAGCATCGGTCTCGCTCTCGTCGACGGGGACCCGATTCCTCTGATGGTCGAGTCGGCGCTCGAAGCGATCCGGCTCTATCGGGCAGCAATCGCCGCCCGATAGCCGGTTGCCGGCGACTCTGCCCGGTATGTCGGACCTCAGCTTTCGCGGAGGACTTCCCACACCTTCATCTTGCCGTCGCGGAACCACTCCCCCATCTCCGCGTCGACGCGCGTGATGTCCTCGGGCGGAATCGTGTACCAGAGCTCTTCGCTCTCCCAATGAATGATCGCGTGCACCTGGCCGGGGTTGCCGCGCTCGATCCACAGCTCCTTCTTGACGAACCCGGGCCGCTGCTCGAGGTACCGACTCCAGGTCTTTTCTTCCACCGCCATCCACTGCTCGCGGATTGCGGGATCGACGTCGAACGTGAGCTGCTCAATGACCATGCTCCGACAGTACCGGTGAGTATCGATGGCATCAATACTCACTCGATGCTTCACGGGAGCGTCGATTCGACGCCACGGCCCCGAGGACACCGCCGAGCACCAGACCGACGAGCGGCAGGATCGGGAGTATCCCGATAACGGTGTAAGAGCCTGGACAGGCTTGGTGGATGCCGCCACGCCGGAAGGGACAGACCATGGATGAACTTGGCGGAGGGCCAGTTCTTGATCAGGGGTTCGCTCGCGAGCTCGTTGACCGGGCGCGTGCGGAGGGGGTGAATCTGGTCGGCCCGG
>JANPDB010000748.1:0-4606 GCA_031431255.1 Acidimicrobiia bacterium
TGGCCCAAACCCTTCGGGATCTTGATCCGGAACACCTCACCTCGCTGCACGCAACGACTCCATCAGACCGGCAACTTCGAGCATCTCCGCACGATCCGCCTCGTCGGCTTCCAACTCCGCCACTTCCTTCGCCAACGACTCACTCCGACGTACGCGTCGCGCCGACTCGATGAGCGACGACCGAATCGCATCGGACGTCGACATCCCACACGCATTCAGCACCCGCAGGGCCCGCTCCGCCTCGTCATCAAGCCGCACAGAAATCGCAGAAGACATACCCGGAAACGTATCACAAAGCGTAGTACGCCCCTTTGGGGCGAGGTGGTGGTGGGCACGAGGTCGCTCCGGCGGGGATGCGGCTCCCGTGCGGTGGAAGCGACTCATGGACCGCAAGCGCGCTCGCAAGGGCCTTCGCGAAGTGCTCGGGACTGGGGATCGAGCCGAGAAGCTGCGAGGGTGATCGAAGCCGTCTCTTCGACGATGGCCTGAGTCGCCGGCCCGACGTTACGGGTCGATGGGGTCGCCTGCTTGAACGAAGCCTGTCTCGTAGGCGTGGATGACAGCTTGAACGCGATCGCGAACGCCGAGTTTTGCGAGAACGCTCGCAACGTGGGTCTTCACCGTTCCTTCGGACAGGTAGAGGCGGCCAGCGATCTCGGCGTTGGACATCCCCGCCGCAATGAGTCTCAGCACCTCGGTTTCACGATTCGAAAGCGACGCGATGCTTTGACTCGACGGAGCACCGGCGCGGGGTCGACGGACATAGTCGGCAAGAAGACGCCTGGTGATGCCGGGTTCGAGCAGCGCATCGCCACGAGCTACGACTCGGATTCCGTGGAGGAGGTCTTCCGGCGCCGAGGTCTTGAGAAGGAAACCCGACGCGCCGGCACGGACCGCGAGGTAGAGGTTCTCGTCGAGGTCGAACGTGGTGAGGATGATCACCTTGATACCCTCGCTGCTGATCCGGCGCGTTGCTTCGATCCCATCGAGGACCGGCATGCGGATGTCCATGAGTACTACGTCGGGACGGAGCTGGCGGGCGAGGTCGGCGGCCTGAGCGCCGTCGTTCGCTTCGCCGACGACCGTGATGTCGGGTTGTGTGCCGACAAGCAACCGAAGACCGGCGCGGACGATTGCTTCGTCGTCGGCGATGAGTACACGCGTGGGACTCATGGCAGTGGCAACCGGGCTTCGAGCCGGAACCCACCGGATGGGCGAGGGCTTGCGTCGAATGTTCCGTCGTAGAGCTCTACCCGCTCGCGGACGCCGGCGAGGCCGTGGCCCGATCGGTCTGGTCGCTGGTCGATGATCGGACCATCATTGGCGATCTCGATCACCAATGAATCTGGCGACCACCGGAGGCCGACGCGTGTTGGCGACCCAGGGGCATGCTTGATCACGTTGGTGAGACCCTCCTGAACGATTCGGTATACAGCGAGCTGTACGCCTGCGGTCAAGGTCTTGCCTTCACCGGATGTCGTGAAGCACACCGGTAGGCCCGCAGCCATGGTTGATCGGATCAATTCAGGTAACGACGCAAGGTTCGGCTGAGGCGCAAGAACTTGGTCGGAATCAGTGCGCAGAATGCCGACGAGACGCCGCACATCGCCAGCTGCGTCCTGGGCCGTTCGCCGAATCGCAGCCAGAGCATCGCCGACCTCTTCCGGGGCCGACGCGCCGGCCAACTCCGCAGCTCCGGCAGACAACGAGATCGCCGCGAGACTATGACCGACGATATCGTGCAGCTCTCGGGCAATTCTTCGGCGCTCCTCCTCAATGACGGAGTGTTCGCGAGACGCCCACTCGTTGAGCAGGATCGCATTCTCTGAGCCCAATGTGTCCGAAAGTGCAACGCGACGACGAACGGCGACAGCAATTCCCCAAGCGGCTGCGCCGATTGATACGTCGAAGACACTCTGAACAAGGGCAACCGAAATCGAAGGGTACCCCGACCCGAACTCGTGGATCGCGACGCCAGCGAACAGGACCATTCCGGCACCAATTTGGTGCCTGCGCGTCCCGTAACGGGGAACCGAGTACGCCAACACCAGGAATCCGAGAAACCCCGATGCATCCGAGACGGTCGCGCCCGTCAACAATTCGAGCGCGACCCCAAAGACGCTCAGTGTGGCCGCCACCAACGGAGCAGTCCGGCGCCAGACAAGCGCCCAGGTCTGCAGCGACATGGCGACGAGCAGTATCGCCGTGCCCGCACGATCGGTGATGGTGATCTCAACGACTCCGAAGACGAACAGTCCGCCAGCGAGAGCAGCGTCTGTCCCCGATGGTTTCGTCGGCCTACTCGCCACGACCAAACAGTACCGGAGTGCCGGCGGCGTTACATCGGCCGCAAGGCGTAGCCCGCCTCTGCCGAGATGCTGACGATCTGCGCGCAGCAACGTATCGGACGACTCACGATTGGATACCCGCGGCCGATGCACGCAGCCGGGGCTTCTGCTTCGATGGACTCGGAGCTTTCGTCGCAACCACGACGAGATTTCTCCGTTGTTTGAAGTGTCATCCGACATCGCGGGCTCGGCCTGTCCCCAATCGCAAGGAGAATCTCAATGTTCTCGTCAAAGAGTGCACCTCACAAGTCCCTACTCGTCGCCGGCATCGCCGGACTCGTCCTTTGGTTCCTCATCCCAACAATCAGCAATGCCCTCGACGTAAACGATAAAGGGGCGCTCGCCGATAGCCTGTGGCTGATTCAAACAGCAGTGGGCTTCGGCGGGATCATTGCCCTGGTGGCCGCTGCTCGGATATGGCGATCACGGCGAACCCCGCAACACCAATCCAAGTAGCCGAGTGCGACGGAATCGGCGACGTCGTCCTCCAAACCAAGTATCAACCGTTCGCAACGAAACCGACCCCATGCTCCGGCTCTAACTCATCGGTCGCCTCGGAGAGGTCTACCAGCAAGGCACCGGCCAGTCCAGGTTGATGCTCAAGATCAACTGACTGCGAAGGGCCAACGTCGACGGTTGGGAACGAGGTCGCTCGTTCGGAGTCGCCTCGACTCTGGGCACCCCCAAGTGTCGAGTCAACGTGAAGAGAATTCTTGAAAATCTTCTCCTTCCGGCGGAGATTCACCGTCGATTGTCATACCATCTTCGTACACTTGTACGCATGGACTTCACTGCAGCAGACGACATCATCGGCGAGCTTCGCCGTGTGCACTTCGCGGCCGCCGACAAGTCCACGATCATCACTGCGCTCGCGTGCGTCCAACGCCTACGCGGCATCCTCGACGCCATCGAGATCGAAGCAGCTGCACGGCTCAACGACCTCACCCACAACGCCCCCACCGAACTCGCAACCGCAACACAACGCTCCCGCCACGCCGGCGACCGGGTCTTCGCACGAGCGACAACCCTCGCCGCAGTTCCCTCGTTGACTGAACCGCTGCAGTCCGGCCGTCTCCAGGCTGCCCACGTCGACACCGTTGCCAAGGTCATGCGGACCATCAACGAGAGACATGCTGCCGCGTTCGCCGCAGCACTGCCCGCCCTGATCGAGGAAGCGGCCGCCTCGAATGCCACACCCGACGACCTCGCCCGCACACTGAACCGTGCTGCACGGGCACTCGAAAACGACGACGGCATGACCCGCTTCACCCAACAACGACGCGACACCGCACTGCACACCTGGACCGACAAACGAACCGGCATGTTCCGACTGTCGGGCCGATTCGACCCCTTGAGCGGTGTCATGCTGCACAACCACCTCCAGGCCATGGTCGCTGCACTGTTCGCCGAACGCGTCCCGTCCACCTGCCCAACCGACCCCGGCGCGAAGCAGGACCACCTCCGCGCTCTTGCGCTGCTCGCGCTCATCATGCAACAACAGCAGTCCGTCGGTCTCACGGTAGTTCCGAACGAACCGGGAGGGTCGTCGGGCACGTCCTTCAGCGAAAGCAACGACGACAGCGACGGCGATACAGAGGGCAGCGACGTCGGGACCAGTGACGGGCTCGACGAATGGTCGACGTTCTTCCCGACCGGACCGAGCAGGCTCGGTCGCCCGGAAATCGTCGTGGTCGTCGATGCCCGACAGCAAACCCTCGACGCCAACCGCGGGTCACCCGTCGTCGACTGGGGACTCCCCATCGAACTTCCATCTCGGGCGCTCGAAGACCTGTTCCAACGAGCCGACGCCCACCCCGTGATCGTCCACAACGGCGTCGTCCTCCACGCCCCCGGCGAGATGAACCTCGGGCGCACCACCCGCCTCGCCTCCAGAGCACAACGCCGAGCCCTGCGCGCGCTCTACCCGACCTGCGCCGTGCCCGGATGCTGCGTGGCGTTCGAGTTCACCAAACCGCACCACGTCCAGTACTGGGAACACGGCGGACCGACCGACCTCCACAATCTTCTCCCGGTCTGCAGCAAACATCACCACTGCGCGCACGAAGGCGGCTGGAAACTCAGCCGCCAACCCAACCGCCACCTCACCATCACCCTCGCCGACGGCACCACGCTCACCACTGGACCACCTGTCCGACTCCAGGCCGCCTGAGCGGCGGCTCGCCGACCCGACGTCCTCACCTCAGCTCGTCGCTCGCACGACGACCATCGACGAGCGGTCACCCGTTTCTAGACAACCG
>JANPDB010000749.1:0-2288 GCA_031431255.1 Acidimicrobiia bacterium
GAACGAGCCCGACCCCGTCAGCTGAGTTCGGGGGCGAGGTCCGGCGTCTCGGCCAGCGCGACGATGCGATGAATCTCGGCGTCGAGGCGTCGGCGGTCACGGGCATCGGGCCAGCGTTGCATCAGCGTTCGAAGCCGAACAGCCCACAACTTCGCCCGCTCGGACAGGAGCGCGGTGTTGCCGGAGAGGGACGCGACCTCGGTCTCCGCGGCGCACAACGCCAGCGCCAGATCGACTTCGGTGTGCAAGGCCACGATGACGGGGAGACGCTCGGCCTTCGCCATCGGGTAAGAAGTTCCGGCAACCAGGGCGAACGGATCGATCCCGAAGACACCCGACAGGATGACGACCGTCCGCTCCGACGCCACTCGCATGCCCGCCTCGAGATGAGAGAGCGCCGTGCGGCTCATGGCGAGACGATCCGCAAGATCCTGCTGCGTCCATCCGCGCTCGACGCGGAGCGTGGCGATCCGGTCACCGAGTGCCTTGGATCCGCTCACACCGCTCACGGACGTCAACTGTAGAGTTCGGCGAGGGTCCGAACCTGCCAACTGAGTTGGCTGAAGTTCCCCCGAGCACCTGCCGATACTGGACGCCATGGCAAAGAAGCGCGCACTCATCACCGGTATCACCGGACAGGATGGGTCCTACCTCGCCGAACACCTCCTGGATCTCGGCTACGAGGTGGTCGGGATGGTTCGACGCTCGTCAACGGTCACGTTCGAGAGAATCGCCCATATCCAGGACCGCCTCACGCTCGTCTCCGGCGACCTCCTCGATGCCGCGTCGATGGTGCAGGTCATCAGCGAGTCTCGACCCCACGAGGTTTACAACCTGGCGGCACAGAGCTTCGTGCAGACGAGTTGGAACCAGTCGGTGTTCACCGGCGACACCACGGCGCTGGGAGTGACCCGGGTGCTCGACGCCATTCGGATCGTTGACCCCGAGGCCCGCTTCTACCAGGCGTCGTCGTCGGAGATGTTCGGCAAGGTGCAAGCCGTCCCCCAGGACGAGGACACCCCGTTCTACCCGCGCAGCCCCTACGGCGTCGCCAAGGTCTACGGCCACTGGATCACCGTCAACTACCGCGAGAGCTACGACATGCACGCATCGTCGGGCATCCTCTTCAACCACGAGAGCCCACGGCGCGGACTCGAGTTTCTACCCCGCAAGGTCTCCCACAACGTGGCCCGCATCAAGCTGGGGCTCCAAGACAAGCTGCCGCTGGGCAACCTCGACGCCCGACGCGACTGGGGCTTCGCCGGCGACTACGTCAAGGCCATGCACCTCATGGTTCAGCAGGACACGCCCGACGATTTCGTCATCGCCATGGGCGAGACCCACACCGTCCGAGAGCTCTGCCAGGTCGCGTTCGACCGCGTCGGCCTGGATTGGGAAGAACACGTCGTGATCGACGAGCGGTTCCTCCGGCCGGCCGAGGTGGATCTGCTGATCGGCGACCCGGCGAAAGCCAAGAAGGTGCTGGGCTGGGAGCCGAGCACGTCGTTCGAGGAGTTGGTGCACATGATGGTGGACTCGGACCTGGAACTCGTGGGGCGCTACCTGTAGCCACCAACAAGCACAGTCGATTCCGATCTGGAACTGGTGGGACGCCACCTCTGACCCTGCGGCCAGCAGAGTGGACTCGGATCTGGAACTCGTAGGACGACGCCGGCAACACACCAACGAGCAGAGTGGACTCGAAGTCCGCGGGCGATGCCGCGACCAACGCCTTCGAGGGCTTCGAGGGGCCTGCTAAGGTCAAAGCTCCCTACGGGGGCGTGTAGCTCAGATGGTTAGAGCGCATCGTTGACATCGATGAGGTAGCAGGTTCGATCCCTGCCACGCCCACTGCGACATAGCGGCGGGCCCGGCCGCAGCTTCGCTTCGGCCCCCACCGCGTGGCCTTTTCGGAGTTCTAGGCCTGGGCGCGCCAATCGAGCTTCGGGGCGTCGGCCCAGAGACGCTCCAGGTCGTAGAACCGCCGGGTCTCCTCCAAGAAGAGGTGCACTATGAACCCGCCGAAGTCGAGCAGGACCCAGTTCGCGTCCTCGAGACCCTCGCTGGCGATCGGGCCGTCTCCGCCAGCCTCCTTGACGACCCGTTCGACCTCCTCGGCCATGAACGACACGAGCCGGGTGTTCGGCGCCGACGCGATGACGAACACGTCGGTGATGCCGATGGTCTCGCCGACGTCGAGCACCAGAACGTCGGAGCCCTTCTTGTCGTCGGCGGCGCGGGCCGCGGCAAATGCCAGGGCGCGAATGGAGTCGGTCGAATCGGCGACG
>JANPDB010000750.1:0-1792 GCA_031431255.1 Acidimicrobiia bacterium
ACGTCGAGCAGCTTCTCGGTGGCGAGCGAGAAGGCCAGTTCGTTGAACAGCGGCGCGAGGTAGTCCATGCGCGTGACGTTGGTGCCGCCCTGCAGGTAGGTCAGACCCTCTGCGGTCTTCTCCATTCCGGTGTGGAGGTAACCGACGACCGGCTTGGTTCGCAGAACGGTCTCCCCCTTGAGCTCGAGCATCACGCGAAGCACGCCGTGCGTGCTCGGGTGCTGCGGACCCATGTTGATGATCATCGTCTCGTCGTCGCCGAGCTCGATGTCGTAGTCGTTGATGTCGATGGCGGCGTCATCGCTCACACCGCGCAGCACTGCGCCCTGCTCGCGCAGCAGCTCCGCCGCGGTGGTGACACCGCGTTCCTGCATCTCCTGTCCGAAGTTCATGTGGTCCTCGCTGGCGTCGAACGCGGCGTCACGTTGTGAGTGAACTGGACGGGGATCCGGCCCGTGGCCTCGTCCTTGCGCAACGGGTGCCCCTGCCAGTCGTCGGGCAGCAGGATGCGCGTGAGATCGGGGTGTCCGTCGAACCAAATGCCGAGGAGATCGAATGCTTCTCGCTCCATGGCCTCGGTCCCCGGATACACGCCGTAGAGGGAGGCAAGCGTCGGCACATCGCCCGGGAGCTGCACCCGTACACGGATCCGCTCGCGGCGAGCATGCGACAGCAGATTGACGACGACTTCGAAGCGCTCCGGTTCGACGCCAACCGGAAGCACACGGGTCGGGTTGGTGAGGTAATCGACCGCGGTGAGGTCAACGGCCATCCGGAACCCGTCGTCGTACAGCGCCTTGACGACCTTCACGTAGGTCGCGGCCGTCGGGTGCACGACCTTCTGGCCGCGGCTATCGGAAACGGGTGCACCGTGCAAGAGCTCGGGTTCCGCCGCGGGAGCGTCGGAAGTGGTGGCGACGTCGGACACCCTGACCTACTTCGGGGTGCCGATGGAGATGGTCGCCGGCGGAACGTCGAGACGAAGCGAGGCACCGCCACCGTTGTCGTGGCGGCGCTGGGCGATCTCGCCGGTCTGGATCTTCTCGTGCAACGTCATGATTGCGTAGAGCAGCGTCTCCGGACCCGGAGGGCAACCGGGGGCATAGACATCGACCGGGACGATCTGATCAACCCCTTGCACGATCGCGTAGTTGTTGAACATGCCACCCGACGACGCACACACGCCCATGGAGATGACCCACTTCGGTTCCATCATCTGGTCGTAGACCTGGCGGAGGACCGGTGCCATCTTCTGGCTCACACGTCCGGCCACGATCATGAGATCGGCCTGGCGGGGCGAGCCACGGAAGACCTCCATGCCGAACCGGGAGATGTCGAAGCGTGACGCACCGGTGGCCATCATCTCGATCGCGCAGCAGGCGAGGCCGAACGAGGCCGGCCAGGTGGACGACTTGCGCGACCAGTTGACGAACTTCTCCAGCGAACCGGTGAGGAAGTTGTGGTTGAGATCTTCGAGGCCCATGGCCTACGCCGCCGTTTCTTCGGGGGACCCGACAGCAGCGCCGGCGGGACGGGACACCTTGCGGATCGTGGAGGATGTCGTTCGGTCGCCCGAGCCTTTGCCCGCGCTTGCCTCGAGGCGGCGGAGGCGGTTCATCGGGGCCCAGTCGAGCGCACCGTTGCTGATCAGGTACGTGAACGCAACGACGACGGCGATCGAGAAGATGACCATTTCCACGAGCCCGAACATCCCCAGCGCGTTGAAGCGAACAGCCCACGGATACAAGAAGATGATTTCGATGTCGAAGATGATGAAGATCATGGCGACCAG
>JANPDB010000751.1:0-2834 GCA_031431255.1 Acidimicrobiia bacterium
CTCACCGATTCCCGGGAGAGCCCGCAAACGCCCACGGCCTTCGGCCAACGGCATCTCGGCGGCCTCCTGAAGACGATGGGCGTACGCCGCGGCGCGTCGAATCGTGTCGGAGCGCTTTCGTTCGACACCGCACGCGTGGAATACGTGGCTCGGTGTCCCGGCGACCATCTCCGGATCGAGCGGAAGGACGAGGCGATGCTGGGCGAACGGTCCGGGTGCGGGTTCGGCCAAGCGGGTCAGCAGCGATCCGAAGGACTGCCGTGATTCGAGACCGGTCACCTTCTGCTCGAGGATCACCGGCACCAGCATCTCGAAGACGGCCTGCGTACAGGGCACCCGCATCCCCGGGAAGCGACGGTGCCAATCGTTCACCTGCGCATTGACGCTGGGGAAGGTGCTGTGGTCGTCCCCGCCGCCGATCAGGACCGGTGCCCGTTCGCAGAGCCATTCCGCGCCCGGACCCCACGCCTGCACCTCGACGCGCCCGGCGAGCAAGCGCAGCAACTGCGTGCCCGGCCCGAGCGGCGTACGCGTGGCCCGGAGCACCTCAGCGCGTAGGACCCGCATCGTTCGGTCTCGTCGCCCCCGCCACAGCACGCCGAGGGTTAGGCGCAGGTCGGTGGGGTGGACCGGCGTGAACGTTCTCGTGCAGGCCGGGAGCAATGGTGGCTACTCGACCTCAGAGGAACCGGTTGGAAGGCAGCAGGTCGCGACCGTGGAGGTGGGTCAACTCGTTCATGGAACGCAACGTGCGATGGCCCCTCGACGAGGCCATCACACGATGGATCGACGTGTACTCCGGGTGGAAGAACCCGCCGGGACGGGGGAGCTCGAGGACGTGGGCCAGGTACGCACCGATCACCCCGCCGTGGCAGACCACGGCGACGCGCTCGCCGGGATGGGCGTCGATGATGCGGTTCATCGCCGCAACAACGTTCTTCTGGAACGTGACCGGGTCGCTGGAGCCGACCCACTCGCCGGCCATCATCGCCTGCCACATCGGGTGGTTACTGGCCTTGAGCTCCTCCACCGGGATGTAGCTGTTCGAGTCGCGGTCCCATTCGGCCAGGTCGTTGTCCACCGAGACATCAAGACCCGTGCGGTCGAGGAGCGGCTGGGCGGTCTCTCTCGCACGGGCCATCGGCGACGACCAGACAGCGTCGATTCCTTCGGCGGCGAGGTACTCCGCGAGCGCATCGGCCTGCCGGTGCCCGAGCTCGTCGAGCCTCGGATTGGCTGCCCCCTCCTCGACGATCACCTTGAGTGGGAGGGCATGTCGGACGATCAGGAGTTCCATGGTGAGTTCCGAGGGTACCGGCGCTTGCCGGTGGACGCCGAAACCTCGGGCGTCGGGGTGGTCTTGCGGCGTTGCGTCTGCACCGCAAGTTCAGCCTGCAGCTTGGCGAATCCGGCGTAGCGCTCCTCGGTCAGTTCGCCCGCTCCGAGCGCCTCACGGATGGCGCATCCGGGCTCGGTCCCGTGCGAGCAATTGGTGAAACGGCACTGGTCGGCGAGCTCGGCGACGTCGTCGAACACCTCCCCTAGCATGTCGCCGTCGGCTTCGTCGTCGGAGCTCCACGGGGCGACTTCACGGATCCCGGGCGTGTCGATGAGCAGCGCACCCGACGGGAGTACGACCAGTTCGCGCCACGTGGTGGTGTGGCGGCCACGGCCGTCCGAGTCGCGCACTTCGCCGGTCTTCAGCCGGGCGTAGCCGAGGAAGCTGTTGGCGAGCGTCGACTTCCCGGCCCCGGACGGCCCGATGACGACGAGGGTTGCGCCGCGGACGTTCCACTTGTCGAGCTGATCGACACCCTCACCGGTCCGGGCGTCGACGGCGACCACGGGAACGCTGCGGGCGATCTGCTCGACCCACGACATGTCGGTGTCGAGATCGGATTTCGTCAGGACGAGAACCGGTGCCGCCCCACTGGCGGCAACAACGGTGAGTTCACGCTCAGTGCGACGAGGGTTGGCTTTGGCGTCCCCGGGCACGCACACGAACACCGTGTCCACGTTGGCGGCGATGACCTGCGCTCTCGACGGGTCACCGCTGGCGCCGCGGACGAGCACACTGCGACGCTCGAGGACGCCTTCGACCGATCCGCTGCCTTCCTCGAATCTCGGAGTCACGTACACCCAGTCGCCGACGGCCAGCCCGTGTTCGTTGCGCAGTGTCGTGCGCAACCGCCCCCGCAGCCCGCACATCAGATCGATCGTCTCCGTCCGCACCGTCCAACCACCGCGATCGTGTCGCACGATCCGGCCGGGAACCGTGCCTTCGGGCAGAACTGACGACCCGTCACGCTCCCTCGTCCATCCGAGCCCGACCAGGGCGGGGAATCGCCACGCCGCCGGGCTCGGCTCAGGCATCCACGGCTTCGATCATCTCGACGCGGCGTCGCGAAGGCACCGGTCGTTGCCGTCGGCCACGGCGCTCACGTTCCGACACCGGCGTGGTCGAGCGCGGCTGCCCAGGTCGCGCTGTCGGCGAGAAGCGGGCGGTAGCCCATGAGCGCTTTGATCCGGTTGAGGCCGAGTGCGCCGACGAGGAGATCACCCCTGCGATAGAGAGCGACGCCGATGCCAGCAGCGGGATCGCCGTCGACGACCCGTACCTCGTCGAAACCCGTGGAACGGCCCAGAAACTGGATCTTGGTGCTGTACTGGTCGCTCCAGAAGTAGGGAACCGGCGTGAACGGCTCGGAACCTCCGCCCAGGGTCAGGGCGGCGTGCTCGGCCATCTCCACCGCGTTGGTCCAGTGCTCGATCCGCATCACCTCGCCGTAGCGATCGTTCGGCCAACGAGCGACGTCGCCACAGGCGACGACACC
>JANPDB010000752.1:0-6292 GCA_031431255.1 Acidimicrobiia bacterium
ATCTCCGCCATCGTCTCGGGATCGATCGCTGCACTCGCCTCGTCGAGCCAGAGGATCGCCGGTTCCCCGACAAGGGCCCGGGCGATCGCGACACGCCGACGCTCCCCGGCGGAGAGCTCCGAGGTCCGGTGGTCCGGGGACTGCAGTCGAACGAGCGCAACGGCCGCATCCGCTTCGACCCGCGCGTCGGCCGCGTCCCAGCCGCTGAGCAGAAGGGGCAATTCGATGTTCTCCACGGCGCTGAGGTCGGCAAGCAGCTGGGGCTCCTGGGCGACGTAACCGACGGTCGTTGCTCGCAGATCGGCGATCTGTTCGTCCGTCGCGTCGCGGAGGGATGTTTCCCCGACCATGACCGTGCCGGCGTCGATGCGGCGCAGCCCGGCGAGGCATTCGAGCAACGTCGTCTTCCCGGAACCGGATCGTCCGGTGATCACGGCCACCTCCCCCGATCTGACCGTCAGCTCGATCCCCGAGAGGACCGCGCGCCGTCGACCGCGGGCAGTCTGCGACGCGACGAGACCCGTGCACCGCACGATGATCGGCGCGGCCGGCGTGACGACCGGGGGACGACCGGCCGGCATCACCATCGACGACGGCCGGAGCACGGGCACCGTCGGCGGAGGTTCCGGGGCGAGCGGCGCAACGTCCGGTCGGTCGACGGTCTCGCCGATCGCGTCGAGAGAGTCGGGAGCCACGGTCGGCGCCCAGCCGGCGCGCGTTTCGCTGACGGGTTCGGAGCGATCGAACGTCCAGGCGCTCTCCGACAGCAGGTCGTCGAGCTCCGCAGAGACGTTCGCCGCCTCTCCTGTTTCCGGGAGGAGCGACGGCCACGTCGTGGCGGGTAGGTCATCGAACAATCCGGTGACGGGGACGGTGACGGGGACGGTGACGGGGACGGTGACGGAGTCAGTGTCGGTGTCGGTGTCGGTGTCGGTGTCGGTGTCGGTGATGGTGTCGGTGATGGCACCGGAGTCTGACTGCGGTTGTGCGTCAGTCGGCTCGCCGACCCAGGGGATGCCTTCCTTCGGGTCGGTGGAGGGCCAGGTGGTCACGGGCATGATGTCGAAGAGGCCGAACGACGGCGCGACCGGCTCCGGAGTCGGCCCGGGAACGACGGTGTCGAACCAGTTCCCCGGACGAAGCGCCGCGTCGATCGCCAACGCGCTCCAGGAGGGTCCTGCGGTCTCGTCCGTCGCCCGGCCGTCGACGGGCAGTTGCACGATGACGGGCTCCTCGACGGGGGAGGCAAAGGCCACGATCCAGGGCATTGCTGCGGTTTGCCCGACACCTACGTCTTCCGTCTCCGCCGGCGCAACGATCAAAGAAACCGGTGTCGTGAGGCGAGCGGCCACGCCTTCCGCGTCCGATACCGGTGGAACGGTGACGCGGCGTCGGGCGAACGAGAGCTCCCTCAGGAAGTCGGCCTGGCTAGCCCGATCCCGCGAAAGGGGAAGCGTCATCGTCGCCCGGCCCGAATCATCGTGTTCGTTGGTCATGACCGCTCGACGGGGAGGACAGCTCGCACAGGGCTTTTCATCGGCACGCCCGCCTTCCGGCTTGACCGCGCGGCGACCCGACACCCGCAGCGACGGCGCGCGCCCGGCTTTCGGGCTGACGTCGCGAGACGCCCGTTGATCATCGGCGGGGATGCCACCCGTCGCCGACGAGTCGCTCGAGCGTCTTGCGGGTAGGGGTCACGAAGCGGATCTCTCCCGCACGCTCTGCTGCGAGAGCCGTCGCCGGGTCCCACCAGTCGCCATGGACGATCTCGCGTCCGTCGACCCGCACCACGGCATCCGGCGGCGCCTCCACGATGAAGAACCGCGTGTCGTAGCGTCGTGGTGCGCCCATCGGCGTCACCCAGCGGCCCCATGGGGCGAAGCGATGCACGGGAATCGTCAGCTCCAGGCGCCTCAGGGCGTCGGAAAACGGCTCCTCGGCCCGGAGCATGCCGACGTGCTCCTCGGTGGCCCATCGACCGTCAGGAGCGTGGGCGAGAAGGATGCCGGCCTCCTCGAAGCACTCCCGGGCGGCGGCGGCGATCGCGAGGTGATCGATGGCCTCGAGTGCGGCGAGGGACGACGGATGGTCGACACCGGATGTGGGGATGTGGGCGTCGCTCTCGTCAACTGCGCCGCCGGGATAGAGGTGAACGCCCGCCACGAAGCCGCTGCGATCGTTCCGGCGCAGCAACAGGACCTCGATGGCCGAGCCAAGCCGGGCGACGGCGGAGTCGACCCCCGAAACGGGGCGAACCACCAACACCGTCGCCGACGCCTTCACGGGCACGTGCGCGCCGTCCTCGGAGACGGCCCGCCCAACGAAGGTGCTCCCCGGTGCCCGGCGGTCGTCGTCCATGCCGACGAGGGTACCCGGGTACCCGGACAGCCCATCTCCGGGCAGTACCGTTTTGGCCATGGCTGTGCCCACAGATCGCGAGGGGTCCCCGCCCTTCGCCGAAGAGGGCGCCGACGTATGGGCCCCCGACGACGCCGACTGGTTGGGCGACGACGCGTCTGAACCATTCGGTCTGATCAGCGCGAAGGGCGAAATCGGGCCGGATGAACCGGCCACGTCGGCACTCGCATCGGGGAACAACGCCATCTTCGACCAGGAGTCGGTGGTCGGGGTCCCGCCTCGGCGGACGCCGACGCGACGCGACATTCGGAGGAGGAAGCGGGCCAAGCGCCGCGCCGCCGATCACCGCCGCAAAGAGCTGGCAAAGCGCTTCGCGCCTCGACGGCGCATCGTGCCGCGCAGTGTCATCGGCATCTGTCTGCTGCTCCTCACGACTGCGCTGGCGGTCGGTGCCATAAGCGCAGCGCTCTACATGAACTACGCCTACAAGAAGGACCGTTCAGAATCGCTGGTCCAGGGACTCGATCGACGCATCGAGCAGGGTTCGGCCAAGATCGATGCGGAAGCGACGAACGCCCAGGCCCGAATCCAGGACGAGCTGGCGCCGCTGAGCAAACTCGCCGCCACCGGCGACACGCTGGCCAACCTGCTGAACGCGTCGAAAGCCTCGATGTGGGTGGTCCGGACGTTCGACGAAGCCGGCGCTCCGGCGTTGGGGACGGCGTTCGTCGTCGCCGCCGATGGTCAGCGGTCGTTCCTGCTGACGTCCTACGACGTCATCCGCGCCGGCACCCGTGACCCGGGGCCGACCGTGACCCTGCGGCAGGGCACGACCGATATGAAGGCCACGCTGTGGACGTGGGACGAGGCGAACGACATCGCGTTGCTCATCGTCGACGAGCCGAGCCTGCCGAAGCTGTCGTGGGCACGCCCCAACGACGTGCGCCTCGGAAGCCAGGTGTTCGCGTTGAGTGCCCTCGGCACCGCGGGCGGCGCGGTCACGCAGGGCTTCGTCGCCGACGTGTCGGCGACCGGGCTCCAGCACACCGCCCCACTTGGCACGGCGTTTCGTGGCGGTCCGTTGACCGACGACCGCGGCCGGGTGATCGGGATCAGTTCGCGCACGTTCTCACCTCTCGGCTTCACGTCCGACGACGTGTGGTTCGCCCCGCCGATCGGCGTCGCCTGCCGCAAGGTCCTGCGGTGCGAGGCCGACGTCGTCCGCGGTGCCGGAGCGCAACGCTGAGGCTCGCTCCAATCGTCGATGGGCCCCGCCTCCGCTGCGCTTCGGCACCCACCGACCGGGCCACTTCGGGGTTCCCTCGGCCGACTCGCCGCGCTCGCTGGCCTTGCTCACCCACGGCCCGAACGTTGATCGTCTCGACGGTGTAGCCCTGCCGCAACCCGGCGCTGCTCCTCGTCAGGTGGAGGCGCTGGGGTCGACCTGCTTCGCTTCGCGTGAGCCGAGGGCGAGCAGCCCGATGGCACCGGGCATGTCCGCCGCCGGGCACGGACGCCCGAAGAGGAATCCCTGGGCCTGCTGGCAGCCGAGGCGTTCGAGCTGAGCGAACTGCTCCGGCGTCTCCACGCCTTCCGCAACCACACAGAGTCCGAGCTCAACAGCCATCGCCACCACGGCACCGACCAGCGCGCTGTCACGACGATCGGCGCCGAGACCCTGGACGAAGGAACGGTCGATCTTGAGGCAGTCGATCGGGAGGTCACGCAGGTAGGACAGCGAGGAATACCCGGTGCCGAAGTCGTCGATGGACACCCGCACACCGAGATCACGAAGACGAAGGAGCGGTCCTGTCGCGAGCTTGCGGTCGGCCAGGATCGTCTCGGTCAGTTCGAGATGCAGGTTCTTCGGGTGCAGACCGAACGTGTCGAGCGTCCGCGAGACCAGTTCGACGAAATCATGGGCCAGCAGCTGACGAACCGACACGTTGACCGAGACCGTCACGGACGAATCGACGAGTCCGCTGTCGTGCCACTCGGCGAGCTGCGACACGGCGTTCTCGAGGATGCGCTGACCCAACGCGTGAACGACGCCGCTGCCTTCGGCCAACTCGATGAAATCGAGCGGAGGGATCACGCCACGGGTCGGGTGGATCCACCTGGCGAGTGCTTCGAACGACATCAGACGTCCGCTGGCGACGTCGATGATGGGCTGGAACCAGGCCACCAGCTCACCGGCGATGAGCCCGCGCTGCAGATCCTCCAGGAGAGCGAACCGCCGGAGGATCTTGTCCTCCATCTCGTCACTGAACACTTCGATGCGGTTGCGTCCGCTGCTCTTGGCCCGGTACATGGCGATGTCGGCCTTGCGGAGCAGTGTGGCCGCGTCGATGGTCTTGTCCTGATGGGCATTGCCGACCATCACGCCGATCGAACCGCTCACCGTCACCTGTTGCCCGGCGATCTGCACCGGCTCGCGAAGAGCCTCGAGGATCCGGCTGGCCACGGTGCTCGCGTGAAGGGCATCGGTCGATGTCTCGGCAACCACCACGAACTCGTCGCCGCCGAGTCGGGCCACGGAGTCGGCGTCACGCAGCGTCTGCGAAAGGCGTCGCGCCACGATGCGCAGGAGGTCGTCGCCGGCGCCGTGGCCGAGCGTGTCGTTCACGTCCTTGAAGCCGTCGAGATCGATGAGGATCACCGTGACGTTCTCCCCGGTGCGCACACTCCGGGCCAGTGCCAGTTCGATGCGGTCGAGCAAAAGGGACCGGTTCGGGAGTCCGGTGAGGGGGTCGTGCAGCGCCTGATGGGCGAGCGCCCGTTCGGCGTTCCGACGCCCGATGGCGTTGGCCAGCACGTTGCCGATGCCGGTGAAGACGGCGTAGTGCTCGTGGGTGAAGCGTTGCGTCGGATCCGTCGGCTCGAGAGTCAACATGCCGACGAGATTGCCGGCAAGACGCAGGGGTACGAGGAGAAGCCGTTCGACCGGTGGTGCGTCGACGACGTTGATCGCCTGCACGAGCGCATCGAGCGGACCTGCGGGCGATGCGTCGACGACGGCGCCCGAGAAGAAGTCGGGAGCGAGCGACCGCATGAGGGTGAGCGGCAGATCGGGCAGATGGCTCACCAGCGACTCGCCGCTGGTGCTCTCGTCGTTGCCGACGAGGAAGCGCATGAACTCGTCCGGTGCCCACAGCACGGCCCGCCGGAACCCGGCGTGGCGACAGAGATCGTCGAGCGTCTCGTGCAGATCGCGCTCGGTGTCGTCGACGGTGCTGTTGGCGAAGCGTGCGGACGTGTTGGCCAGCAGCGCCCGGTCGGCCGAAGCCGCCGACGCCTGGGCCTGCGCATCGCGGAGCGCGTCGACGTCGCGGACGACCACCACGATGCCTTCGATGGCGGCGTTGGCCAGTTCGTTCACGACCTCGACTTCGACGTCGTGCATGTCGGCGGAGCGCGACACCATGCGGCAGTCGCGCCGGAAGCGCTTCAGGTCGGTGTTCGCCATCCGTTGCACATCGGCGACGATCGCGCGGCGGTCGTCTTCGTGGAAGAGCGCGGCCGAGGCGCCCCCGACGAGGTCGCCGGAGGGCACTCCGGCGAAGCGCGACAGGCCGGCTGATGCATAGAGCACCCGCCCCAGAGCGTCGATCACCATCAGCGCATCACCCGCGACATCCACGAGGGCGCGCAGAAAATCGTTCTCCGCGACATCAAAGCGGTTCAGCATCGGGAGAATCATCGACCGGTAGAGGCGTTCGCTTGAGTCGCCCCGCCCGGCACGGCCAACCTTGAGGGGGTCTTGAGGTACCACCGGCGGGCCCACGACCCCGCCGGCACCGGTCGGCTATCCGGTGGAGCGTGACGGCACGGCCGGAGCGGCGACCACCGCCGGGGGCTGCGCCGACTCTCCCGGTCCGTTCTCCGGCAGCGGACCGGCGGCGACCGGCGGCGACCCGGGAACGATCGTCGACAC
>JANPDB010000753.1:0-6616 GCA_031431255.1 Acidimicrobiia bacterium
GCCGACATCGAAACGTTGAGCGACTCCGTCCGACCGGCCATCGGGATCGTGAGGCGGCCTTCGATGAGCGCCAGTTCGTCGGCGGACAGCCCACGGGCCTCGTTGCCGACGACGAGGGCGGTGGGCCCGAGGAGGTTGGCCTGGTCGTGGTCGACACTCTCGTCGGACGACACCACGGCGGCCCACGCTCGCACCCACCACCCGGCGAACGCCAAGACGACCTCGTCGAGAGAGACGCCGGCCACCACGGGCACATGGAACAAGGCTCCGGCCGAGGCGCGGACCACCTTGGGACTGGTCACGTCGACGCTGGAACCGGCGAACACGACGCCCACCGACCCCGCCGCCTCGGCCGAACGCAGGAGGGTGCCGGCGTTACCCGGGTCACGCAGATCGACGGCAACGATGGCGAATCCACCGGCGGACAGTCCGGGCTCCAGCTCGGCGAGAGCATCGGGCGTGCGGCGCACGATGGCACACAGCGGTTGCGGGGCCTTGGTGTCGGAGATCCGTCCGAGCACATCGTCGGCGACGACGTGGACGGGCACAGAGGGGGCCAATCGGGAGAGGACCGGTTCCGCGGCGGCGAACGCCGCGCTGACGAACACGGCGTCAACCCCAATTCCGGCGTCGAGGGCCTCGGAAAGCACTTTCGCACCCTCGACGACGACGACTCCTTCGCCCAGACGCGACTCGCGGCGCCCGATGAGGCGCCGCAATCGCTGCACGTGCTGGTTGTGTAGGGC
Organism: Acidimicrobiia bacterium; assembly: GCA_031431255.1. Taxonomy (GTDB): domain Bacteria; phylum Actinomycetota; class Acidimicrobiia; order Acidimicrobiales; family JANYDT01; genus JANLQX01. The sequence goes on from JANPDB010000753.1 coordinate 747, forward strand.
CAGCGGCGTCATCCGCGCGTGGCCCGTGAAGATTGGTCAGGCCGAAGCCTGGACGTCACGCCGCCGTCGGGGAAGAAGCAGCGTCGGACGCCGCTTTGGCCAGTACGGCGAACGCGGCGGAATCGGTGACAGCCAGGTCGGCCAGCATCTTACGATCGACCTCGATGCCGGCGACCTTGAGCCCGTTGATGAAACGGGAGTAGCTGATCCCATTCACCCGGCACTCGGCGTTGATGCGCTGGATCCACAGGGCCCGCATCTCACCCTTGCGGGCGCGGCGGTCGCGGAACGCGTAGCGCATCGACTGCATGACCTGCTGGTTGGCCGTGCGGAACGTGCGGCTTTTCGAACCGCGGTAGCCCTTTGCGGCTTCGAGAACTGCCTTGTGGTGCTTCTTGGCGTGAACGCCGCCCTTGACGCGTGCCATGGGAACTCCTTTGGGGTTGAGCCGCAGATCGGCCCGGGGTACGAACGAGAACGAACAGCAGACGAACGACGCCTGCCGGATGCGCCGGCAACGCCGACGGGGAGATGCCTAGATGCCGAGCATCTTCTTGACATTGGCCGCGTCGCCCTTGGCGAGGACGGTGTCCTTGGCGAGGCGACGGGTACGAGTCGACGACTTGTGCTCGAGCTTGTGGTAGCCAAACGCCTTCTCGCGCATGATCTTGCCGGTTCCGGTAACCCGGAAGCGCTTCTTGGCGGTGCGGTTGGTCTTCATCTTGGGCATGGGTTCTCCTAGTGGTTGCTCGGCACGTTGGCCGTCAGGCGGTTGGTGCCGCAGCAGGTTGCGCTGAGGTTTCTGCTGCTGGTTCGACGGTTGGTTCCGGTGCCGATGCGGGAGCACCGGCGGGAACCGTGGATTCGGAGGATGCGGAACCCTCCGGGCGTGGTGCCTTCTGCTTGGGCGCCACAACCTTCTTCTCCGGGGCAAGGACCATGGTCATGTTCCGACCGTCGAGGCGAGGGGTTGCTTCGATCTTGGCCGCCGGGCCGATGATCTCGGCGACCTTGTTGAGGATGCGCATACCCAGTTCGGGATGCGCGACCTCACGGCCTCGGAACATGATGGTGATCTTGACCTTGTGACCCTCAGACAGGAACTCCATGACCTTGCGGGTCTTGGTGTCGAAGTCGCCGCCGCCAATCTTCGGGCGGTACTTCATCTCCTTGATGGAGATGGCGATCGACTTCTTCCGGGCTTCCTTGTCCTTCTGCTTGAGCTCGTAGAGGTACTTCGGGTAGTCAAGGATCTTGCACACCGGCGGGTTGGCCATGGGCGCGATCTCAACGAGGTCGAGTTCAAGCTCGCGTGCTGTCTGCAGGGCCTCGGGCAGCGGTTTGATCCCCAGAGGGGCGCCATCGGGGCCGAGCAGGCGGACTTCACGGGCACGGATGCGCTCGTTGATCCTCGGCTCGCGTGGGTCATTGAACGGGGCAGTAGCGATTCGGCATCACTCCTCGGAAGAAACTGGGCTGGGTCCGTGAAAAAAGCACCACGGAACCCGCCGCAGTGCCGCAGGAGCGGAACGGATCGACGGGACCTCTTCGGTCAACCCGGTCGCATGTTCCGAGAGGAACGGTGGCCAGGTGGGGCTGTGGATCGCATCGGTGACAGAGTCGTCGACGCGGTCCGGTGCCCGCTTGTTCTCGGTTGTAAGGAGATAGGTTACACGTCCGATGAGTTCTCTCTGGACCCCCGATGGCGAACGACCTGTTCGACGCTCCCCCGACCCCCAACCAGCCGCCAGTGCGCCGCTGCCTCCCGACGGTGGACGGGAGCTGAGCGCCGACGACGTGGCGGCCCTCCAGGAGGAGCTCCAGGAGGCCCAGCGAGAGATCCTGTCAGTACCGGCGTCGGCCATCGTGGCAAACCACGTGATCGGCCTCTTCCAGCTCGCTGCGGTGCATCTCCAGGTCTCGCCACCGAATCTCGACGACGCCCGCCTGGCCATCGACGCCATGGGGATCCTGGTCGACGGACTCAACGGTCGGCTCGGCGTCGACGAGGGAACGCTCGAGGATGCGCTGGCCCAGATCCGCCTGGCCTACGTGCAGATCGCCGGCGGCATCGAGGGGTAGGCAACCCGCCCGCCCGGCGACCCAAGGCCGGATGGCGGCGACGAAGACTCGATCCCAGCGGGCCCGTCAGCCGAAATCGTCGCGCAGGAGCCAGTGGGCACGGGCTTCGTCGAGCGATGTGCCGTTGGCTCCCCCGCCGTAGGACGGGTCATGGCGTTGCACGGGATCGTCCTCCCAGCCGCAGCAGGGGCAGATCTCGTACGTCTCGGCGTCGCCCGGCACGGCGTGTCGACAGACCGGGCACGGGAACGACGGGGAGACCACCGCGACCAGCCGAGCCTCGTGGACGCCACCGAGTGAGGCGCCCAGCGTGACCCGAACCGCGGCTCCGACGCCGATCGAACGTGAACCGTCGGCGATGGCCGTGGCATGGAAGGCGACGGACCGGCCGTCGTCGAGGCTGACCTCGCCCAGACCGACCACGGCGTCGAAGGAGTTCACGACGCCGAGCCGAGTGGGATCGCCGAGCGCCATCGTCAGTGGATGATCTTCTCGATCGGCAACTCCAAGATGTCGGTCGCGCCGGCATCTTTGAGCGCCGGGATCAACGTGTTGATCCCCTTCTTGGGCACGACCGTCTCGATGGCGTAGCCCGTCTCGCCCCAGAGCCGCGACACGGTCGGCGTCTTCATCGATGGGACGAGGGCGACGACGGCGTCGAAGCGGTCGTTGTCGACGTTGAGCTTGAGCAGGACTTTGCCCCGGGCTTCGAGGGTGCCGAGCAGCAGCGTCTGGATCTGCTCCATGGCGTGGCGCTTCTCGGGGTCGGCGTAGGCGTTGGCGTTGGCGATGAGCTCGGTGTAGCTGGTGAGAACGGTGTCGATGATGCGCAGGCCGGCGGCCCGCAGCGCCGACCCGGTCTCGGTGATCTCGACGACGACGTCGGCGATGTCGGGGACCTTGGCCTCGGTGGCGCCGTAGGACAGGCGGACCTTGGCCTCGATGCCGAGTCGCTCGAAGAACCGCTCGGTCAGCCCGACGTATTCGGTGGAGACGCGCACGCCGTTCGGGAGGTCGTGGGCCGATTTCCACGGCGAGTCGTTCGGAACGGCGACGACGAGGCGGATGGGCCGCGACGTCGCCTTCGAGTACTGGAGTTCGCCGAGGGAGACGACGTCGCTCGCCGTCTCCTCGATCCAGTCGCGCCCGGTGATCCCGAGGTCGAAGAGACCTTCGGAGATGTAGGCGGGGATCTCCTGCGGTCGGAGGATGCGGACCTCGGCGATACGGGGATCGTCGATCGTGGCGAGGTACTGCACCGCCGACGAGCGGATCACCGTGAGATCGGCATGGTCGAAGAGGTCCAGCGTCGACTTCTCGAGCGAACCTTTGGGAAGAACCAACCGAAGCACGCGCTCGACTCTACGGCGACCGGGCCCGCCGGTCTGTCAAGGTTGCCCGCCAGCGACGTTGGCACGCGGCGGTCGGTCGCGCCGCACCTCACGTCCCGACTGCCGCACATCAGGTGCTGCCTGCCGCACATCGGCCGGATTCCGTCGGTTTCAGCGCGAATTGGACCGATGTGCGGCAGATCGGAGCCGATGTGCGGCAGGGATGGACCGATGTGCGGAGGAAGAGTGGTCCGCCGGCGAGGTTCGCGCGCCGTCAGCGACGGGCGCGGGTCCGTGCTTCGCGGGTACGGGCCGCCCACTTCTTCTTCTCCTCCGACGCGAGTCGGGCGTCGTGTCGGCGGGCCTGGAACGCAAGCTCCCGCTGGAGGGCCTTCCAGTTCTCGAGACGTTCCTCGGCCAGTGACCCGTCGGCCAGTGCTGCCACCACCGCACAGCCCGGTTCGTTGCGGTGCGCACAGTCGTGGAATCGGCATTGGCCGGACAGCTCCTCGACATCAGTGAAGGCAGCGGAGAGACCCTCCGCACCGTCCCACAACTCGATCTCGCGGATGCCGGGCGTATCGACGAGCAATGCACCACTCGGCAGCATGACCAGTTCGCGCCACGTCGTCGTGTGCCGACCGCGCCGGTCGAGCGACCGGACGTCGCCCGTCGGGAGCACCGAGCCGCCGAGCAAGGCATTGCCGAGGGTCGACTTGCCGGCGCCGGACGGACCGAGCACCACGAGCGTCCGACCGGGTTCGAGCCAGGGGGCGAGCTCGTCGATGCCGTCCCCGCTGAGCGAGTCGACCGGGATGACCGACGCGCCGAGCGCCACCTCCCGGAGCCAGTCGGTCTCGATGCCGAGATCGCTCTTGGTCATCACCAGCACAGGCGTTGCCCCGCAGTTCCACACCATCGCGAGCTGGCGCTCGACTCGACGTGGGTTGGGCGGCGCGTCGGCGGGTACACAGATCAGAACCGTATCGACGTTCGCCGCCAGCACCTGCGCTTCGGTTGCCTTTCCGACGGCACCGCGTTCGAGTGCGCTGCTGCGCGGAAGTACGGCTTCGATGAGGACGGGATCATCGACCCCGCCGACGCGGATGATCACCCAGTCGCCGACGGTCGGATGCTGGGAGGGGTCGGACGAGTTCCGGAGACGATTGCGGAGGTCCGCGGCAACGGAGCCGTGGTCGGTGATGAGGGTCCATCGACCACGGTCGTGGCGTGTGACCCGCGCTGCGGACAACGTCGAACCCGGGCGAAGCCCGAATGGAGCCGACGAAAGGATGTCGGTGTAGTGGTGGTCGCGGGCTTCGGTCCAGCCGAACGCGACGAGGGAAGAAGAGGGCACTGCGGATCTCCTGGTGGGAGGGACGAGGACGTCGCCGAAGAAGTCGTGGTGCGTTTCACCCTCCGAGGGTGGGGGCGAACGACTCGGCACTCGTTGCGGCAGGCGCGGTGTGAAGGCGGTGGGGGACGGTCGGCGGAGGAACCCGGCCCGGTTGCCCGGCTGTCCCGAGACGAAACGTCGGTCGACGTCGTCTTGGGGTCAGCAGGCGCGCAACGAGGAGCAGCGGAGCACAATCGCAATCATGGCCCTACTCCTTTCGTCGCAAGCGGTCGATCCGAACCCTACGCCGCGTCCATAGCGCGGGCAACCGAATTTCCCCGTGATGGGCGCAGGGGGAGCGGGAGCCGGTCAGGGTGCGGCAGGCGGCGCGGGCACCGGCACCAACCACTTCTTCGGTTGGCGCCGTGGCAGCATTGGCCCATGACGCTCCGACGTGGAACCGCAACCATCCGTTTGGCCCTGGCCGCTGTGATGACCTTCGCCACGTTCGTGGGTCTGGCTGCGACGAACGACCGTGCCGCGTTCGCTCAGGACGGTGTCGTCGGTTTCCAGACGCCGACGAAGAACATCAACTGCACGATCTACACGGACCTCTCCCCACGGACCCTCGAGTGCATGGTCTCGACCTACACCGGCAAGGTGCCGAAACGGCCGGCCGACTGCGAGCTCGACTGGACGGCCCAGGCCGACCTCGGCACCACCGGGCGGGCCTCCCTGTTCGCGTGCCGCGGCGACACCTCGTGGTGGGTCGACGCACCTGTCCTGGCCTACGGCAAGACGTTCCGCAACGGCGCCTTCACGTGCAAGTCGGAGAAGACCGGTGTGACGTGTACGAACGGCTCCAAGCGAGGCTTCAAGGTGTCGCGAGGGTCGATCACCGCGTTCTGACCGCCGCGTCCACCGCGGGTTTCCCGGGGCCCACCGCCATTGACGCACGCCGCGGGTGAGCGACGGCAGCGAGCGCAGCGAGTCGTCCGAACCGAACCCCGAAGAGGCCACCCGGTGGGTGCCAAAGCACAGCCGAGGCGGGGCCCACCGCCATTGATCAGGCCGTGGGTGAGCGACGGCAGCGAGCGCAGCGAGTCGTCCGAAACGAACCC
>JANPDB010000754.1:0-1757 GCA_031431255.1 Acidimicrobiia bacterium
CGCAGTGGTCACCCTTGCGGATCAGCTCGGTCTTCGCACCGTCGCCGAAGGCGTCGAAGACGACGCCACATGGGAACGTCTCCGCGAGCTCGGAGTGGCGGTCGGACAGGGCTACATCCTCAGCCGCCCCCTTCCCATCGAAGCCCTCATGGGCTGGATGTGGGAGCGCCGCAACGCCGCCATCGTCGGCGGAAGGTAACCGCACCTGGCGGTGGCCGGTAACGTGACGTAGTGCAGCGTGGCGATCAGAGCTCGGGACTCGCAGCAGGAGCGGACCCGTTCGATCCCTCCCACTACGTGAGATTCCGCTCCATCGGCTGGTCGTTCGATGAGCTCACGGGTGAGGCGCTGTGCTCCTATGCGCTGGAAACCGCCGATGGCCGCTGGGTCGAACTGCACGAAGCGTTCCGATTCCCGAACGTCGATCGGGTCGCGTTCGACGACGACCGTCGCAGGGTGCTGCACCGGCTCCTTGACCACCTCGCCGTGGTCACCGGGCTCAGCTACTACAAGCTTGCGGCGCCGGCTCAGGTGATCGTCGAGCACGGCGTCTGGTCCGACGCGGACATTGCGTACCATCGGGCGCTGCTCACCAACGGACTCGGCGAGTTCTGCTGGGAGAACGATCTCGAGCTCCTCGATCCGTCGTGGACGTTCCCGGTCGACCGAGGGTCGTCACCTGCCCCGATCGGGTTGTCGCTGCCCAACGGTCCGCTCGTCCCCGTCGGCGGAGGCAAGGACTCCTGCGTCACCATCGAGGCGATGCGTCTGGCGGGGTTCGCCCCGACGCTCGTCACGGTGCGCCGCTTTCCGGTCATCCAGGATGTAATCACGGCGTCGGGACTCGGCGATGTCGCGGTCGAGCGGGTCATCGATCCCTCGCTCGTCGCGCTCGTCGAACGCGGTGCGCTGAACGGACACGTTCCCGTCACCGCGATCGTGACCTGGGCATCGTTGATCGCCGCGCTGCTCGGCGGTCACGACGCCGTCGTGCTGTCCAACGAGCGCTCGGCGTCCGAAGGCAACGTGCGGTACCGCGGCACCGAGATCAACCATCAGTGGTCGAAGAGCGCAGAAGCCGAGATGCTCCTGGGCGCGGCGCTCGGACGCGTCACTCCGAGCCTGCGATCGTTCTCGCTGCTCCGGGGCATGTCCGAGTTGTCGATCGCTCGCCGGTTCGCGTCCACCTGCCAGCGCTACTTCTCGACGTTCTCGTCGTGTAACGGTGCCTTCCGTTCAGATCCCTCGCGTCGAGTCGACCGGTGGGACGGCACGTGCGCGAAGTGCCAGTTCGTGTTCCTGGCTCTCGCCACGGTCTTGGATCGCCGGGAGGTCGAGTCGATCTGGGGCCTCGACGTGTTCGCCTCGTCGCCGATGGCCGGATTCGAAGCGCTTCTGGGCCTGACTGCGTGGAAGCCCTTCGAGTGTGTCGGGGAGTCTGCCGAGTGTCGGGTTGCGCTGGCGATGGTCAGTGAACGTGCGGACTGGCAGGATCATCCAGTCGTGTCGGCTCTATGCCACGCTGTCCGCAGTGCCGGGCTGTGGCCGATGACTTCCCAACGCGAAGTTGCGCTCACCCCGGACCCGGTTGCCATGCCGATCCCGTATTCGAGCGCGCTGACATGACCGGATTCGCGACACCCGGCGTCCGTCTCGATGATCTGCGGGACCGTCGGGTCGTGGTGTGGGGCGCGGGCAACGAGGGGAATGCCGCGGTAGCGGTGCTCCTGCGCCACGCACCACCTGCCGAGTTGACG
>JANPDB010000755.1:0-3548 GCA_031431255.1 Acidimicrobiia bacterium
CGGCCCGACCACCTGGCTGGCAACCGTTGCCTCCGTGCCATCGGGTGCCGCTCGACGTGAACCGCTGAGCGTGCCGGCGTTGTGCACGAGCACGTCGAGGCGATCGTGATCGGCGAGGACGCGCTCGGCAAGTGCACGAACTTGGGCGTAGTCACCCATGTCGGCGGCGACCTCGGTGATGTTGCGATTGCCGGTCGCCTCGGTGATCTCGTGAACGGCAGTCTGGTTGCGGCCGGTGTCACGCCCGACGACAACGAGAGTTGCGTCGCTTCGGGCGAGTTGGATGGCCGCGGCGCGACCGATTCCCGATGTGGCCCCGGTGAGCAGGACGACGCGGCCGGTCATGTCGTAGCTACCCAGCGAGGTCCAGCTCTCGAGTTGCTTGCGGGCGCTGAAGCCGATTCGGGTGAAGCTTGTGACGATCGGGGTCTCGATCAACCCGTCGGCCAGATCGCGAAGGTTCTTGGGCATCACCACGGTGAGCGTATCGGGACTGCTCGCTTACGAACTTCCCGGTGATGCCCGGAGGAAATTCACGAGACTCTTACCCGAACCTGCCACGGTGTTCGTATGCATCGTCTCGCTCGCAGTGTCTCCTTCCTCGTCGTTCTCGGGTTCGGCGGGGTCGCCTTGCCCGCATGTTCGAGTTCGTCGTCTTCCGATTCGACGGCGGCAGCCGGAGGAACCGTTGCAGAAAGCACGATTGCCGTTGACACGGTTGCTGCCGACGGAACTTCCATCGCTGCCTCTGTGCCCGACTCCACGCCCGCTGCCGCTTCAACGGGCGAAGCGGCGACGGACATGACCACGGGGCTGGAGGGCGCGAAGTGGGCGGGGAACGTGAAGGTCACGATCGCCGACGGCACGTTTCGGTTCGTGTCCGATGGGCTGCCGAACCATGCGCGTCAGGCGGAGTACGCCCTTCCGAATGCCGGGGTTCGCGTTCCCGACGCGTCAACCGCGACCGCCGGCGCCGACCCCACAACAGCGCAGAGCTACGACTACTCGATTCCCACCGTTCCGACGAAGGCCGCGTCGCCCACCGACGCCAGCCTCGGCACGATTGGCGTGATGATCTCGGGGGCGGCCCTTTTCAACCCCTACGAGGGCGATGGTTCAACCGTCGCCATGGCGTCGAACTTCACTGTGAAGAACGCCAAGGGCGAAGACGTGGCCTTCCTCGACTCGTGCAACGGTCACCCGACCCCGATGGGCCAGTATCACTACCACGCGCTTCCGAAATGCGTCACGTCGCAGGTCGACACCGTCGGCGGACCGTCGCACATCATCGGCGTCGCCTTTGACGGTTACCTGATCTACGGCGACCGCGATGCCAACAGCGCCGTGGTCACCAAGGATCAGCTCGACGCATGCAACGGCATCACGAGCCCGACGCCGGAGTTCCCCGATGGCGTGTACCACTATGTGCTGCTGGACACCGCCGACTCGACGTCTTCGATCCGCTGCTTCACCGGCACGGTCGATGCATCGCTCACGCAGATGCAGGGCATGGGGGCAATGCCACCGGCGCAGTAGTGCCCGCTGTCCGAGCACCCTCGGGCTCTTGTAGGTTCGACCCGTGGTTCGGATGAAGCAAGAGGGTCAGCGGTGAACGACGCGCATGGCGTGTCCGTGCCGAGCGAACCTCCGATGCCCTGGACGGTGACCGGCTTCGCTGACGAGGTCGGCCCCGATCTCGGTGAGCAGATCGCGTTGTTCGGCGATCTCGGGCTCCGCTGGCTGGACCTCCGAAGCGCCTGGGGAACCAACGTCATTGCCTTCGACGACGATCAGGTCGCGAAAGCCAGAAGGGCGCTCGACGCCGCCGGGCTCGCGGTGTCGTCGATCGCGTCACCGATCGGCAAAATCAAGCTCACCGACGATTTCGACGCCCACCTGGTGAAGGCCGAGCGCGCCGCCCGACTCGCTCATGCGTTCGACACGCCCTACGTGCGGATGTTCTCGTTCTTCATGCCGAAGGGCGAGGACCCCGACGCGCACCGCGACGAGGTCCTGCGCCGAATGGCGGCCCTGGCATCGGTCGCCGCGCAGTTCGACGTGGTGTTCATCCACGAGAACGAGAAGGGCATCTACGGCGACATCCCGCGTCGTTGTCTCGACCTCGTCGAGTCGATCGGTTCGCCGAACCTTCGCCTCGTGTTCGACCCGGCGAACTACGTGCAGTGCGGTGTCCGTCCCTTCGACGAAGCCTTCGCGATGGTCCGACCGCATCTCGAGTACATCCATATGAAAGATGCCGTGATGGGGAGCGGCGACGTGAGGGTCGCCGGCGAGGGCGATGCCCAGATCCGCGAAGTCCTACGCGCGCTTCATGCCGACGGTTTCGTCGGCTTCTTCTCGATCGAACCCCATCTCGGAAGCTTCGACGCGTTCGGCGGGCAGTGCGGTCCTGATCTCTGGCGAATGGCGCACCAGGGTTTCGTGTCCCTCCTCGACGACGAGGGCGTGGTCTACCAATGAGCACCCGACGCACGCCGCGCCTGGCCGTCAACCCCATTGCCTATTGGATGCGCGGTGGCCGCATCGACCGATCACGAGGCGTGCTCGAGGAGGCGTTCGCCGATTTCCAGAGGCTCGGGTATCGGGCGGTCAAAGCCGACGTGCCCACCGACATGACGAGCGACGGGTACCTCGCGTGGATCGGCTCCTACGGGCTTGCGCCTTCGGTGAGCCTGTTCAGTTCAGCGCTCGACGAGACCGTCGAGATGGTGAGCGAGCTCGAGCGGGCGAAGGCGTTTGCCGCACAGCAGGCATCACTGGGACTCGATCGCGCCATGGTGTCGTCGATGATGATCCGCGCGCGTATGGCAGCGCCGGGGATCGGCGCCGACTTCCACGCCGATCGTTTCGCGCTGTGCGTCGACAACCTCGGGAGCGTCTGCGAGGTCTTCCGGGTTGAAGGCATTCATGCGGTTCTGCACAACCACATCGGCGGGGTGTTCGAATCCTCCCGTCGATCGCAGGCGTGGGCGATGCGTGCGTTGCCGTTCCTCGCCTGACACCCGTCCCTCCCACCCCGCAGGAGTGCCATGCCCGAGGTCGTTCGTCTCGGCATCGTCGGTCTCGGCGCCCAAGGTAGGATGTACGCCAAGCTCATCTCCGGCGGACGGATCGATGGCATGGTGCTCGGTGCATGCAGTGACATCGACCCGTCGAAGTCAGTAATCGCCGAGGCGGGCGGAATTCCGTTCTTCGAGGACTACCACTCGATGCTCGAAAGCGGCGCGGTTGATGCGGTCGTGACAACCCTGCCGCACTACCTCCATCCCGAGGTCGCCATCAGTGCGCTGCGGGCCGGCGTTCATGTCCTCGTGGAGAAGCCGGCAGGGGTGTACACCGCGCAGGTCAAGGAGCTGATCGGTGTGGCGACAACATACCCCGAGCTCACGTTTGCGATCATGTTCAATCAGCGGACGAACCCGCTCTATGTCGATCTGCACGCGATTCTGGCGAGTGGCGACCTCGGTGCGCTCCGCCATACGAGTTGGATCATCACCACGTGGTGGCGTCCGCAGGCGTACTACGAC
>JANPDB010000756.1:0-15965 GCA_031431255.1 Acidimicrobiia bacterium
GCCCGTCGCCCTGCTCGCGCAGACGACGCTCAGCCATCACGACTGGGCGGACGTGCTCGACGCCGCGACCACCCGCTTCCCGGAGATGTGGGTCCCGGGGCATTCCGACCTCTGTTACGCCACCACGAACCGACAGGACGCTCTCACGGCGATGGCTCCACGGTGCGATGCGATCGTCGTCATCGGCTCGGCGAACTCCTCGAACACGGTGGCCCTCGCCAAGGTGGCGATAGCCGCCGGCTGCACCAGAGTGTTTCGCGTCAACAGCGCTTCGGAGCTCCCCACGGACCTCCACGGGATCGTCGGGGTCACCGCAGGTGCGTCGGCGCCCGAAGAGCTCGTGAACGAGGTGATCGACCGCCTCGCACCGAAGAACGGCGTGTCGCTCGTACGCGTGACCGACGAGGACGAGTACTTCCCACCGCCCAAGGAGCTGCGCGAGATGGTGCCGGCGATCGCCGCCGCGCTCGCGTTCGGCCTCGGAGCGCCCCCGCCAGAGCGAAGCGCGCTTACCAACGATCGCAGCACCGCCGCGAGCGACGTGCTCGCGGCGTTACGGTAGGCGCCAACCGGCTATCCGCCGTTACGGGAGCGCGGCGGAAGCCCCTGCTCCGACCAGTAACGCACGATCGTCGACTGGCTCGCGGTCGCCATCAACGTGCCGTCTTCCGCCCACAGATGCACGAGTCCATGACCAAACCCATGGTGGACGCCGTGCACCCGGATGTCGCAGAGCACCCAGTCCGTCGGCACGAGGCGGATCACTCGCAACGTGTTGTCCAACGAGTTCCCGCCGGCCCGGGCACCGAGCGCCTGGCCGATGCCGAACGGCACAAAGTCGCCGAGGACAGCCAGACCCGCCGCAGTGCTCGCGCCACCATCGGGAAGTCGGGCCCACATCGCCGACCTGCCGTCCGGGACGGGCACGCCATCGAGCTCTTCGAGGTCCCGGCCGATGGCGATGCGCGATTCGAAGAGCTCGTTGATGGAGTTCTGGGTGCCGAACCGGTGGCGCCGTTCCTTGCACTCCTCGGGAGGCGGCACGTCGGGCTTCACCGCGAACGACCCCTCGGCCTCGGTGTCTCGGCTTCCGAGGGCGCCGTTCACGGTGAGGATCTCGGTGTTCCCGTGCTTGACGACGACCCTCGCCTGTGTGGTCGCCTTTCCGTGCACGGCCAGGGTCACGTCGAGGTCGAGCATCGAGCCCACTTTGGCGAACGAGAGGTACTGGCCGGTCGCCCAGATCACCGGGCGGCCCGACACGGCCTCCATGGCCTCGATTGCCGCGGCAAGGCCGGCACCGCCGAAGAGGTTGCCGGCCCACGTGCAGATCGACTGCTCGACCGGGAGAGTCCACCGGAACTCGTTGTGGGTCCGCAGCAGCCCGAGGAACGCCAACGTTCCCGGACCCGTGACGTCGGGTCGGTCCGGGCCGACCGCTGCGGCATCGTCGTTCACTTGCGACGCAGCATCCCCATCAGCTTGGAGAGCATGCCACCGGCGCCGCCGCTCGAAGCGCCCTTGGATCCGCCGCCGGTGGCCATGCGGGACAGGTCGTCTATGACCGATCCGTCCTTGTTCTGATCGAGCATCGATGTGACCTTCGAAAGCGGAGACGAGCCTCCGGCCCCACCGGCATTGGTTCCACCGAGCCCGCCGCCACCGAGCAGCCCCCCGAGCATCCCGCCGAGGCCACCGCCACCACCGAGGAGGCCTCCGAGCATGCCCGAGAGACCCTGTGCCTGCACGCCGCCCGTGCCCTGGCCGGACTTGCCGAGCGCACCGAGCACCATCGGGGCAAGAGCGCCGAGCAGGCCCGCGGCCTGCCCCTTGTCGATGCCCGCCTGGGCCGCCACCTGCTCCTGTGCCGAGTCGGCATCTTCGCCGAACACGTGGCCGATGATCTTCGACCCGGTCTGGTCGCCGCCGCCGAGGAGGCCACCGATCCGGTCGACCGCGGAATCAAGGAACGAGCCGTCGTGGTCACGGTTCACCGCGGCGGCCAACGCCTCTGCCTTTGCCGGATCTTCGGCGTTCGCCTTCAGCCTCCCGAGCAGCGCCGGGAGCGCCGCACCCACGGCCTTCTGGGCGCCGACCTGGTCCGTGCCCAACTGGCCGGCGATCTTCGCCATCATGTCGCCGCCGAGGGCGCCGCCGAGGAGTTCTTCGAGTCCGCTCATGGGAGAGCCTTTCGTCGTGAGGACAAGGATCGTACTGCCCGGCGAGCACCGTTCCCGCAGGTCAACCAGCGTGTTTTCTTGGGTATCCCCCCCGGATCGTCGAGCGCTCCTCCGTCGTTCAGCGGAGCGGAGATCCGTAGACACGGGTCTGGGCCGCATCCAACAGCTCCTGCATCTCGGCTTGCAACTGCGCAGTGCACTGACGCAATCCACTCCGACCGGTCGTCGGCGGGGGTGTGATCGGACGGCCGACGATGAGGTGCACCTTCTTCGGACGGGGGAACTTGTGCGATCGGCCCATGGCGTCGGCCGAACCGCCGATTCCCACCGGGACGATCATGACCTGCGCTCGCGCCGCCAGCCAGGCGACACCGTCGAAGAGCTCTTCGACGACCGGCCCCTCCTTGCGGGTGCCCTCCGGATATACCACCAGTGGCTCACCGCCTCGCAACGCGTCCAGACACAGCGCCATCGACTCCCGGTCCGCAGTCCCCCGCTGGACCTTGATGGCACCGAGCCGGTTGAACAGCACGCCGATCGGGCGGAACTTCCACATTGACACCTTGCCCAGCAGGCGCACGCGCCGCTTGGTCAGGAACGGGACCAGGAGCGTGTCGATGTTCGACCGGTGCACCGGAGCGATGATCACCGGTCCGGTCTTCGGGATGTTCGCCAAACCTTCCCACGTGGCGCGGAAGTAGACGCGCACGATCACGAGCAGAATCGGACGAAGCGTTGCCCAAAGCCGGCGTTCGAACGGAGACGGCCGCTCCTCGTTCACGGCGACCGACCTGGCCGGAGGTGCCGCTGCACCACCGCCCGCATCTGCGGAGACGCCGGATGCGTCCTTCCGAGAGTGGGGGGCTTCCTCAGTCGGATCCGACCGCTTGGGCGCTCCGGCGAAGCCGTCGATGGCGATCGCGGCAGCGCGCTCGACGACCTCGTCGAGGGACAGACCGGTCGAGTCGATCACCTTCGCTCCCGCGGCGACGGTGAGGGGGGCCACCTCCCTCGACGCATCGTTGTGATCGCGCCACGCGAGGTCGTCGAGCACTTCTTCATAGGTCCGCTCGGGCTGCTCGGCGTGGCGACGACGGGCACGTTCCGTCGGATCGGCCGTCAGGAACAGCTGCACCGGGGCATCAGGAAACACGACGGTGGCGATGTCACGACCCTCCAACACGCCACCTCCGCGAGCACGCGCCCAAGCCCGTTGACGCTCCACCATCTCGGTGCGCACCTCGGCGACCGTGGCAAGCACGCTTGCCGCTCGGGCAACCTCCGGAGCGCGGATCTCCGCCGAGACGTCGTCGCCGTCGAGCAGCACCACCTGCGTTCCGTCGGCCGCCGTCCGAACATCGATGCGGACGTGGCGAGCCAGCTCGATGGCATGCGAGCGCAGGTCGTTTCCTTCGTCGCCCTGTAGCGCCGAGGCGTCATTGATCGGATACCCCGCTCGGAGACATGCCACCCCGACGCAGCGGTACATCGCGCCGGTGTCGAGGTACTCGAGGCCCAGCCGCTCGGCCAACTGCCGGGCGACCGTCGTCTTCCCCGCACCGAGAACGCCGTCGATGGCGACGACGCGCAGCACGTCGCTCACGTCGTCGACCGCGAGGATCTGAGACCCTCGACAACGTCGAAGAACTCCGGGAAGGTCTTCGCCACACATCCTGGACCTGCGATGGAGATTCCGGGGGCAGCGAGGCCGAGGACGGTGAAGCTCATGGCCATACGGTGGTCATCGTAGGTGTGCACGGTGGCCGGTCGGGTCGGGCCCGGGTGGACCGTAAATCCGTCGTCGTCCTCGGACGCATCGACACCGAGTCGTCGGAGTTCGGTGACCACGGCGGCGATGCGGTCGGTCTCCTTGCGGCGGATGAAGCCGATCCCGGTCACGCTGATGGGCCCGGTGGCCAAAGGGGCGATCGCGGCAAGGCTCTGCGCGGTGTCCGAGCAATCCATCATGTTCACAGTGCCCCCATGGAGCGGGCCCTCGGCGCGGACCTCTAGGGCATCGTCGGTCCGGATCACGGTGGCCCCGAGCTGACCGAGGACGTCTGCGAATCGGACGTCGCCCTGTTCGGCCCGCGTTCCCAATCCCGGCACGCGCACGCGGCCACCCGTGGCCACGGCGGCGGCGAAGAAGTACGACGCCGCGCTCGCGTCCGGCTCGATGGCGAACGACCCGGGCGATGCATAGCCGCTCGAGGCAACAACAAAGCGCGCATAGCTTTCGTTGAGCACGCTCGCTCCGAAGGCCCGCATCACCGAGAGTGTCAAATCCACGTAGGGAGTCGAGACGAGCTCCCCGATGACCTCAATGACCATCTCCGACCGGGCGAGCGGGGCGGCGAGCAGGAGTCCGGAAAGGAACTGGCTCGACACGTTGCCCGGTACACGCACGACTCCACCGCCCAGACCCGACGCCTGCACACGAACCGGAAGACGACCGGCGCGCCCGACCGCTTCGTGTCGAACCCCGAGCTGATCGAGCGCGGCGAACAGGTCGTCCATCGGCCGGGCCCGCATCTGTTCGTGGGCGTCGATCAGGAACGATCCCTGGCCGGCCGCCAGGTACGGAACCGCGAAACGCGCAGTGGTTCCGGACCGCCGAACGTCGATCACGATTTCGCCGACGTCGCCGTCGCCGTCGGACAGGACTCGCGGCGCGGAGCCCGACCCATGGACCATGGCCGTCGCGGTCCGCGCGTCGTGCTCAACCTTCACACCAGTCGCACGGAGCACGTCGAGCATCGCGTCGGTGTCGTCGCTCGAAAGCACCCCGGTCAACAGGGTCGAGCCGGTCGCTGCGGCAGCGACGAGCAACGCCCGGTTCGTGAGGCTCTTCGAGCCGGGCACGACGACCTCGGCGTCGAGAGGGAACCCCAGCGGCACAATCGGCAGGGGGTCCGGAAGACCGCGGTACGACGTCAACGCTTCAGCCTTCGCCCAACGGCGCCACCGACATGCGGAAACCACGAGCGATGAGACCACCCCGGAGGAGATCGGACGCATGCTGAGCGATGACGGCGATCAGCACGCCGCCGCCTTCGGACGAATGGCTGATCTCGATGTCGTAGATGTTGACACCGAGTTGGCTGGCGAGCGTCGACACCTCGGCGATGAAACCCGGTCGGTCCGGGATCGGCACCCGGATCTCCACGAGCTCCTCGGCGGGGGGCGCGCCCACCGGGAGGTTGATGCGGGCTTCGCGAGCGCGCTGGAGGAGCCGGCGGAGCTGCTCACGGTCGCCGTTCGAGACGACGTCGCGCATGCGGGCGAGATCGTCGATGAGCTCGTCCATTCCGACGATGATGGCGTCACGGTTTGTCTCGCAGATGTCGAGCCAGATCGTCGGGTGTCCGGCGGCGATTCGGGTCATGTCACGAAAACCGCCCCCGGCGAGTCGGAGAAGGGTCGCATGCTCCTCGGCTCCGTTCGCGGCGACGGACATCAGCGACGCAGCGGCGAGGTGGGGCACGTGGGACACGGTCGCTACGAGGCGATCGTGATACGAAGGATCGACCGAGACGACCAGTGCCCCGAATGACGCGACGATGGCGTGCAGCGTGGCGTATGCGTCCGCGTCGGTGTCGGGGCCCGGCGTGAGCACCCAGGTCCGGCCCTGGAACATGTCGGCGTCGGAGCCGTCGATGCCGTCAAGCTCCGAACCGGCCATCGGGTGACCGCCGATGAAGCGCGGGTGGCTGATCGCGTCGACGATCGGTGACTTCACACTGCCGATGTCGGTGACGATGCCGCCATGGGCCAACGCGACCCGCGCGTGTTCGACAACGGACAGCACCGGGGTGCACACGAACGTGACTTCCGCAGTGCGTTCGAAGCCCTCCGCGTCGAACGCACCCCGATCGATGCCACGAGCAACATGGCTGATCGTCCGGTCCGAACCCCAGACCTCCCAGCCCCGTGCCCTCAGGGCCATTCCAACCGAACCGCCCATCAGCCCGGCGCCTACGACATTGGCCCGACGGCCGGTGCCGTCACCAACTGCTGCTTCGACCCCCGACACGGCCGTTCACCCTACTGGCCCGCGTCACCGCCGCTCGGCCGGATTCGGAACGTGAGCGGACAGCCTGCGACCGATCAGCCGCGCCGGACGTGGCGGCGGATGTAGTCGAACAACGGGTCGAACTGAGCCGAGTCGTCCGTGAACTCCGGGAAGTTATAGGCCATGTCGAACCATTGGTTGGCAAGACGCGAACAGCGCCCGACTGCGAAGGCCATGTGATCGGTCTGGACACGGATGAGCTGCCCGGCCCGGTGCGATTCTGAATACGCACGAGCCGCCGCGAGGTCGAGCAACGACTCGATGTCGCCCGTCGTGCACCCCTGCAGTTCACCGGCGCTGCCGTCGACGTCGATGTCGTGGGAGATCTCCCGGCGTCGCAGCGACGACATGATCAGATGCCGACGGGCGGCCCGGTCGGGAGGACCGATCAGCACAGCATCGTGGAGACGGCCCGGGCGACGGAGCACCGGTTGGATCAGCCATGGCGCCGACGAGGTCGCGACCACGAAGGTCTGGGTGTTTGGAATGGTGTCGAGCCCGAGGAGCAAATCGGTGAGTACTTTGCGCCCCTTGGCCGAGTAGCGGAGTCGTCGATGGGTCGCGAGCTCCACGTTGGCGAGAAGCAGAACACACGGTCCGATGGAAACGCACTGCGCGAACGCTTCCTGAATGGCCAGAAGATCGGGCTCACCCCAGGGATCGACGACTGCGGCGAGGTCGATCTCGATCACCGGAAGGGCGAGTTCGCCCGCCGCGACGTGGGCGAAGAACCGCTTCGCCGACGACGGTGGACCGTAGAGCAGAACTCCCTCGGCATCGACGGCGCCGATGCGAAGCGCCGCCCGCCAAGGCTCGACGAGCGAGCGTTCGACGCGCCGCCGTTCTTCCGACATGCCGGCGACGTCACCGAACCCGAGCAACGAGACAACGGCCGATGGCGAGAGCGTAGGGGCCGAGCGGAGCTCGGACCCGGCGAGGTCGCCCCGCTGGACGCTACGGAGCGCGGAGCCGAGCGCAACGGCGGCACGGTGGTCACCGCTCAGGTCTGCCGCCATGGCCGCGAGGCCCAGCAACGACGCATCACGAGGCATCGACGTGAGGAGGATCCGGGCATGCCCCAAGGCCCCGCCGGGCTGGCCGGCGCCGAGGAGGACCTCGGCGAGCTGGCGCCGGGCGTCCGCGTTCGCTGGATCCGCCGCCACTGCGGCCTCGAGTTGCGTCAAGTCACGGTCGTCGAGCACACGTTCACCCTAGCAACCACTGTGCGTGACTGATAGGTGGTTCAGTACAAACAGGTCGTGTTACCCAGCAGCCTCGGGCCAGAGGCCCTCACCGCACCGAATCCCCCGAACGTCCCGTCGGGAACGTGCCACCTGGACGATCTCGACGGAACCGTCGTGCACCAGCACTCCGCGGCCGGGGCCGCCCCGCACCTGCAGACGACGCGGCAGCGGGGCCTGCCACAGGTCGCCGTCCACGTCAGGATTAGGCCGGAGCGCGAGACCGTGACGGGACCGACGCGCCGCCGCCGACCAGTGTCCGTAGGCGGCACGGAGCAGATCGGCGCGGCCGGCAACGACCACGCGTAGATCGTTGCCGTCGTCGATGAGCAACCGAGCGAGCACGCCTTGGGGGTCTTCGACGCGTTCGACATCATCGATGACCACCAGAACCGGGCCATGGCAACGGCGAACCTCTCGCACCTCCTCGACGAACTCCGCCGGGTCCGCGCCCCTGCGCAAGGTTGCCAGCGCGACGTCGGGCCAGCAGTGCGCCATTGCGGCGACAATCGTCGCGAGCGCGGTCGATCGGCCACTGCGGGGCGGCCCGCAGATGAGGAAAGGCTCACCCGCACGGAGCACGAGACGGACCACGCGAAGGGTGTTGCCGCCGACGCCGAAGGGGACCACCCACGCGGCCTGGTCGACGGATCCAGGGGCCCACCGAACGACGTGAGCCTCGGCGAGGACTTCCGCGAGCGAAACCTCTTCGGCCAGCACCTCGATGCCCGGGGCACGCCGCTCCGCCGGCAGAGAGGCCAAGGCCGCGGTGACGTCGACCTCGGAGGTGCGCCACACCTGCACTTCGACGCCCGGCCGTCCGGCGATCAACGCCCGACCCGGAATGCCGGCCGCAAGAGGCGAGAACCGCACCCCGGAAACCGCCGCCTCGGCCGGGTCGGCCGGGCACAGCACGAGCCGGGTCGTTATCGAGGGGGTGATTGCGTTCGAGAGCGACGTCGCCCGATCGGTCCCGATGACGAATCGAAGCCCGAGCCCGGCGCCCTCGACGACGAGCCGTGTGAGGGCGTCTCCGAGAGCGAGCATCGCCGCGTCACCGCCCGGAGTGCGCAACATCGACCAGCCATCGATCACGACCACCACCAAGGGGAACGAAGCAGCCGACGACCCGGCGTCACGACGTGCCGCCAGTTCTGCTCCGAGCTCCGAGATCAGCCGTTCACGGCGTTCGTCCTCGTGCCCGCCGATCACCGCTCCCACGCGGGCAAACGACGCCAACGACTCGAGCTCGCGCCCGAGAAGGTCGAGGGCATAGATCCGGATTCCTTCGTATGAAGGTGATGAAGCAAGCGCGCAGACGATCGTTCGCAGAGTCATGGTCACCCCGCTCCCGAGCGCTCCCACGACGGCGATACTCCCGGAGGAGAGGTCAACCTCAAGCTCGCCCTGCCACTGCGCCGCCGGTTCGTCGGCCATCCCGAGCGACGCTGCGAGGGGCCCAGGCCTGGCCAGCACGAGCGGAAGCGGTGCCGGCCAGGGTTGGCGCGGCGGGGCCGATCCGATGAATCGATTCGCCGTGGCGATCTCGGCGACTCGACGCGCGAGCGGAGTGAGGTCGTGGTGCACCGAGCTCCCCCTCTCGGGAAAACAGACCGTCCGATCGTCGTCGAAGTCGGTGACGGCGGTGATCGAACCGATCGCTTCGACGCCGACCGCAGCGATCTGCACCGCACTCACCTCGCCCGGTCCGACACGCACGAGCGCTCGCCCCGGACGACGCCGGTCGAGGAAGGCGGCGTCGGGCTGACCGATCACGTCTACCGAGTCGGCCGGGTCCTGCACCCGGAGCGCGACGCGGATGTTGGTGTTCGCACGGATCGCGTCGCTGATCGTTCCCGCCGGTCGCTGCGTGGCGAGCACGAGATGCAGCCCGAGCGTGCGACCCCGTTGCGACAGCGACACAAGCGATGGGACGAATCCCGGAAGATCTCGCACCATCGCCGCCAGCTCGTCGATGACCACCAGCAGCCGAGGCATCGGTTCGCGCCGACCGGACGCAGCATACGAGACAAGATCACGGTCTCCGGTCTCCCGGAGTAGCGCCTCCCGGCGACGGAGCTCAGCCTCCAAGCACGTCAGCGCCCTCGCCGCGAGACCGGCGTCGAGGTCGGTCACGAATCCCACCGTGTGTGGAAGCGAGACGCATTCCGCGAACGCGCTGCCGCCCTTGTAGTCGATCAGCACGAACGTCACGAGATCGGGGGGATACCGGGCGGCGAGCCCGACCACGAGCGTGCGGAGCAGTTCGCTCTTTCCCGAACCGGTGGTTCCGGCCACCAATGCGTGGGGCCCGTCGGAGACGAAGTCGATCTCGAAGGGCTTGTGGCCGTCGGACCCGAGCGGGGCGATCAGCGTGGCTGCACAACGTCGGCCCGGCTCGATGGACGACAACAGATCCTCGAAGGGCAAGAAGGCCGGGAGCGAGAAGACGCCCGGCGGCGCGCCTTCACTCCAGCGCGAGACCAGCATTGCCACACGTTCCAGTTCGGCCGGGTCCGTACCGTCGGTGATGACATCGGTGACGCGCTCACCGTCACGGTGGTGCACCGTGGAGAAGGCTCCGCCTCCCATCGTCACCACCGTCGTCGCGTCGGCCGGGACCTGCTCCGCGTGTTCGACGGCGACGATCAAGGCGCCGTCGGGACAGCTGTCACGAAATCGCCGCCGGCCCACCGCCCCGATGACGCCACCGCCACGGAACTGGACGAACACCACGTGAGATGCGCCATCCGCCTCGTCCGGGTGCGGAAGCCACCTCTGCCACACGGGTGGCGACGCGCCTTCCTCCCGATCGACCACGAGTGCCAACGACGACGGTCCAAACTGCGCGAAGACCCGGACGACGATGGCTCGAACGACGTCGCCGGCTCTCGGTCCGACGACCGCGATCAGCCGCCGTGGACCGACGTCGACGACGACGGGGGCCTCAGGGCTCACCAGACCGTCGAGCAACTCCGTGACGACCTCGGGAAGAGGTCCGGCGGCGCGCAGGAGGGGGCGGAAACGGACCGGTCCCGAACCGAGGCGTACCTGCCAACCGAGACCATCACTTCGGCCGCCCCAACCGACACCTCCTCGCCTTCCTGCGACCGACGCCAACAGACGGGCGCCGTCCGGGAAGTCGCAGGAGCACTGATCGGCCCACTGCGCGAAGGCCCTCGTCACCCGTGCTTCGAACGCCGCGAACGCGGACGCGAAATCACGCTCGCCCGTCCGTCGCTCACGCCGCGCCACTCGACGGTCGTCGACGACGTTCACCACGAGGAGGAGCGGCGAGAGCACTGCGAAGATGGCAAGACGGGGATCGACCAGCAGCGCCATCACCGAACCGCCCACGATCGATCCGACGATCGCTCCCGGTCGGACCCGCATGCCGGGACGTCCGCCGTGACCGGCGATTGGTACGTCGATCGCTGGGGCCGTCGGGCCACGCACGGCGCTCATCGCCGTGAGCCATGTTCCCGTCGATGGGTCGAAGTCGAACGCCCCGGGCCGTCGCGCCGTCGGATCGCCCATCGGCTGGCAGACGACGGTCGAGGCACCGAGGCGGACGACAGCGACTTCGCGCTCGTGATCGTGCGAGATGTACGTCCCGTTTCGTGAACCCAGGTCGCGCACCTCCAACCGGCCACCCCGAAGCCGCATCTCGGCATGGCGGACCGAGAGGGCGCCGTCGTCGAGCGCCCATCGCCCGGGCCGGTTCAGGTCGACGGGAGAGCAGCGACGCCCGACGACCACGACGTCATCCGGACCGAGAACGTGTGACCTGAGGAAGTCAGGTCCGGCCGAGACGACCAGTGACCACGCACCCCCGCACTCCACGAGACCTGGTGGCACCAGGGGTCCGTTCGGGACGTCGGCAAGCGCGGCATCCGGGCCACTCCACGCTCCGCCCAGCCAGTGGACCAACGTCGAAACGCGGAGGGCCGCTGGTCCGTCGACGAAGACGCGGCGCCTGCCGACGAGCAACTTGCGCTGCACACGGGTCCGGTCGCCGGCCGACGATGCTGCGGTAAACGAATCTCCCCGGGCCATCGACCGACCGTAGAGAACGCGTTGGGTGGGCTGCCGGGTGGAGCGCGCCGTTTCGCCGGCGATGGCGCTCTCGGCGGGTCAGCGCGGAGGCCGACAATCGGCGATCGGCGATCGCTCAGCGAGGCGGCCGGCGGCGCGATCCGCGCCATGCGGCGGGATTGTCCGGAACGGCGAGCCGGCGATCACGATTGCCGTCGGACGCCGACACACCGACCCGCGGAGCAAGCCCGGGAGCCGCGACCGGACGGGGACGCTTCTCTCCCGACGCCTGCGCCAGCGAGAGGATTTCCGGGGTCGTGAGGCGTCGGTACTCGCCTGGTGCGAGTGTCGGGTCCGAGAGCGGACCGATCCGGGTGCGCACCAGGCGAAGTACCGGATGCCCGACCGCGGCCAGCATACGGCGAACCTGACGATTGCGACCCTCGTGGATCGCGATGCGGACCATGCCGTCAGCGATCACGTTCACCTCGGCCGGCGCGGTCATCCCGTCGTCCAACTCGATGCCGTCACGCAACGCACGCACCGCGCCTCGATCAGGTGTGCCCTCGACCGAGACCAGGTACTCCTTCATGACCCCGTAGCTCGGATGGGTGAGTCGATGGGTCAGATCGCCGTCGTTGGTCAGCAGAAGAAGACCTTCGCTGTCTGCGTCGAGACGCCCGACGGAGAACACCCTGGGTTCGGCGGGGACGAGGTCGACGACGATAGGGCGACCCTGCGGGTCATCAGCTGTGGTCACCACGCCACGGGGCTTGTTGAGCAGGTACCAGACCGTGTCGGGACGGACCGTCACCGGGACCCCGTCGATGGCGATCGCCACTTCGTCCTCATGGACTCGTTTGCCGAGCACCGCCACGACACCGTCGACGGTGACGCGGCCCTCCGCGATCAGCGATTCACACTCACGTCGGCTGGCCACACCGATGCGAGCAAGAACCTTCTGAAGCCGCTCGCCATCGGCCGCGGGAGTGGTGCCGGCGGTGACATCGGGGAGGAAATCGAACATCGCGTCGATGCGCTGACGACGTGCGATGGCATCGTCGATCGCCTCAGCGTCCTCGTCGGAGTGACCGGTCGCCGACTCTTGTTCGTTCACAACACTGCTTTCGACCGTTGGAGCTTCGAGGGTCGAAGCATCCGTTCGCGCGGCGTCTGCCGCATCATCTTGTTGGTGTGGGTCCTGACCGTCTGTGCTCATTCGTCACCCAGGTCCGGTTCGCCCGGTCCGGCTGACGAGCTTGGCGGCCCTGAGCCGGAGAGGACAGCGTTTGCATCGGTGCGCATGGTCCGGCCACTTGCACCGTCGACGCGAAGCGAGGCCTCGAGGACTTCCATCACATCGGCCCCCGGAACCAGATCGCCCAGGGGTGGGAGGTTCCGCAGCGAGTCGAGTCCAAGGTTCGCCAGGAAGAGCGCGGTGGTCCCGAACAACAGCGCCTGGCCGGGGCCGGGATCGATGCCGACCTCGGCGACATAGCCGCGCTGCACGAGCGTCTTCATGGTGCCGTCGACGTTGACACCGCGGATCTGGGCGATCTGGGCCCGGCTGATCGGCTGCTTGTAGGCCACGAGTGCCAACGTCTCCACCGCCGCGCCCGTGAGGCGCGGGGCCTGGTCGCCCACGCCGAACCGCTCGACGTACGCGGCGAGGTCGGGATGGCTCTGAAATCGGTACCCTCCGGCGGCCCGGACGAGCTGAAAGCCGCGATGCTCGGCCTCATAGGCGACCGCCAACGCGGCACATCGCGCTTCGACCACCCCCGGCGAGATCTCCAGCAGTTCGCCGAGAAGCTGCGGCGAGACCGGCTCATCGGCCACCATGAGGACGGCCTCGATCGCCCGCGTCACGTCGTCGCGGTCGTTCAGGTGCACGAGCCCCGGTTCGTCCTCGGGAGTCAAAAGGTCGTTGTCGTCGTCAGCCGTCATAGTCGTCAACCGTTGCGATCGGGCCAGCGGCCAGGCGGGCGTTGCGAGCCGCGGCGATCGACTCCTCGAGCTCTGCTTCGATCTCCTCGACCTCTTCGAGATCTTCTTCGTCGTTGAGCAGCGGAACGATCGACTCCGCCGAGTCGTCGTGCGATCCACCGCTTGCGTCCTGATCCGGGCCGTCGGACCACGAACGGACGTCGACGAACGAATGATCGAGGCCGTCGGGCTGCCAGGAGATATGGAGATCGCCGAAGCTCTGCGCCTGATCGAGCTCGACCCATCCCTGCTTGTAGAGCTCGAGCACCGCGAGGAAGCGCACGATGAGCTCCGCCGGCTCCGTCAATCCGACGGTGAGCATGCGGAACGTGGAGCGACCGATCCCGGGGAGCACCTGCGCCAACTCGACGACCGCTTCGCCGACGGTGACCCGCACCGGCGTGATGTGGTCCACCTGGACGGACGGGACCTCTTTCGGAAATGCGAGACGGGACACCACCCGGCGAAACGCCTCGCGGAGCTGCTCAGGTGTCGAACCGGCGAGCGGATCCGCGGTGACCGACAGGAAGCGCTCCTCGACCACGTTGGTCCGCGGGAACGACTGCGACGCGGTCTGCTCGAGGCGGCGCAGGAACGCTGCTGCCCCGCGAAACGTCTGATATTCGAGCAACTTGGCGAGCAGCAGGTCGCGCTCCTCGAGGAGGGCGAGCTCTTCGTCGAGATCGACGCTCGACCGTTCGGGGAGCAGTCGACGGAGCTTGAGTTCGACCAGAGTGGCCGCGATCAGGAGGAATTCCGTGGCCACATCGAGGTCCAGGCTCTCCATGACGGAAATCTCGTGGAGGAACGCATCGACGATGCGAGACAGCGAGACTTCGTAGAGATCGACCTGTTCCTTGGTGATCAGGTGCAGGAGGAGATCGAAAGGCCCCTCGAACACCGGGGTGGAAACGTCAACCGACACGGCGGACCAGCGTACTGGAGCAGGGAAAGCCCCGGTTTGGCGCTCCGGTGCCTCCTACACTCGTCGCCTTGATGAATCACCGCGCCCTGCACGTCGCCGTCCCCTCCGTCCCATGACACGAGTTCTGTCGTGCATCCAGCCGACCGGGGAGAAGCACCTGGGCAACTTCATCGGTGCCGTCATGCGCTGGGTCCAGGACCAGAGTCCCGACAGCTTTCACGGCGTCGTCGATCTGCACGCGCTCACGGTCCGACGAGACCCCGCCATGCTCCGGGACAAGACCAGGGAAACAGCAATGCTCCTGGTCGCGGCGGGCATCAACCCGAACAGCAGTTGCATCTTCGTCCAGAGCCACGTACCCGAACACGCCCAGCTGAGCTGGATCATGGAGTGCACGGTCGGCTACGGAGAGCTGTCGCGCATGACCCAGTTCAAGGACAAGGCGGCCAAACAGAACGACGACAGCGTGCTGGCCGGCCTGTTCACCTATCCCGCCCTGATGGCCGCGGACATCCTTCTCTACGACGCCGAACAGGTGCCGGTCGGCGACGACCAACGCCAGCACATCGAGCTGACGCGTGACGCCGCACAACGCTTCAACCGCCTCTACGGCGAAACCTTCGTCGTCCCGGTCGGCACGATGCCGACGGTCGGGGCCCGGGTGATGGATCTCCAGGAGCCGACCAACAAGATGTCTTCGTCGTTCGCTTCGCCCGGAGGGACCATCGGTGTTCTCGACGCCCCCAAGGACATCGAGAAGAAGATCAAGCGGGCGGTGACCGACCTCGATGGCGAGGTCCGCTTCGATCCCCAGAACAAGCCGGGCGTGTCGAACCTACTCTCCATCCTCGCCGCCACCACCAGTGAGAAAGACCCGGCCGCCCTCGCGTCGCGCTACACCCAGTACGGCCCGCTCAAGGCCGACACCGCGGCCGCGCTGATCGAGTACCTGCGACCGACGCAGCAACGCTTCGCCGAGCTCAGCGCCGACCCTGCCGAGATGGACCGCATCCTCGCCGCTGGTGCGCAACGAGCACAGTCGATCGCCTCGGTCACCCTCGACCGCGCCTTCACCGCCGTCGGGCTCCGCTGACCGGTCGGCTCACCGCTGCACCTTCGCCCGGGGGTGCGCCTGCATGAACACGGAGCGGAGACGCTCGGCCGTGACCCGGGTATAGCGCTGGGTCGTCGTGAGCGACGCGTGCCCGAGCAACTCCTGGACAGTTCGGATGTCGGCGCCGTGCTCGATCATGTGGGTTGCGCACGAATGACGGAACACGTGCGGGTGCACCACCTCCGACAGGCCCGCCTGATCGGCGTGACGTTTCACCACGAGCCATGCGCCTTGTCGCGTCAGCCGCCCACCCCGGGCATTGAGGAACACTGCCTCGGCGTCGCCCCGTTTCGCCCACCGGCGCGGCTCCAACCGGGGCCGACCCGACGGACCGAGGTACTCCACCAGTGCCCGCAGGGCGAATCCGGCGAGGGGGACGAGCCGCTCCTTCGATCCTTTGCCGAGCACGCGG
>JANPDB010000757.1:0-7899 GCA_031431255.1 Acidimicrobiia bacterium
CGTGACACGTCGTCGGTCGGTTCGGAGAACTCGATCACCGACACCGACGCCATCGTGATCCCCGACCTGAGCGTCACGAAGTCCGACACACAGACGAACGTGGCCGCCGGCCAGCAGCTCACCTACGTGATCGTCGCCCGCAACAACGGGCCCGGACCGGTCACCAATGCCATCCTCACCGACACGCCGCCCGCCGCCCTCACCAGCGTCACGTGGACCTGTTCGCTCCCGACGAACTCGGCTGTCTGCCCGACACCGGCGTCCGGCTCGATCAGCACCGGCGGGACGCTCACGTCGATCATCCCGAGCCTGCCGGCCAACTCGCAGGTGACCTACAACGTCACCGGCACCGTCGGTCCGCTCGCCAGCGGTTCGATCATCCAGAACGTGCAGCTCGACCATCCTGGTGGCACCGTGGAGCCGCCGGGGACTTCCGGCAACAACACAGCGACGGATACCAACACCATCCTCGTCAGCGACCTCAGCATCACCAAGAGCGACGGCGTCACCAATGTCGCGGGCGGCCAGACGCTGACCTACAACATCACCGTCTCGAACGCGGGACCCGGACCGGTCGTCAACGCGGTGATCACGGACACTCCGCCCGCGGGGATCCTCACCGGCTCGACCCCGTGGACCTGCAACGGGACCACCGGCGGGGCGAGCTGTCCCAGCCCGGGCACCACCCGCAACCTCAACGTGACCGCCACGATCCCGGCCGGCGGCTCGATCACCTACCGCTTCACCGGCACCGTCGATCCGTCGCTGACCAGCGGCACGATCGTGCAGACCGCCGGCGTGGCCCAGCCGAGCGGGTTCACCGACCCGACGCCGGGAAACAACGCCTCTACGGATACCGACACCATCGTGCTGTCCGACCTCGCCGTGACCAAGACCGACGGGCAGATCAACGTGGGTCCGAACCAGGCGCTGACCTATGCGATCGTGCTCAGCAACAACGGACCCGGACCGGTGACCAACGCCAGGTTCAACGACGTCCTGCCGTCGGCGCTCACGGGCGTCACCTATCAGTGCACGTCGACGGTCGGAGCGACCTGCCCGACCACGGGTGTCCTCTCCATCGCCACCGGTGGCACCATCGCCATCAACAACGTCAACCTTCTCTCGGGTCAGAGTGTGACTTACACGGTCTGGGCAACGGTCTCGGGCAGTGCGACGGGAACCATCACCCAGACCGCCACGTTCAACCACTCCTCGGGCACCGAGCCGGCCGGAACGATCGCCAACAACACGGCGACCGACGTCGACACCGTCCTGTTACCCGACCCCACCGTGACGAAGACGGCGTCGTCGGCGACCCGAGGCCGCGGTCAGACGCAGACGTACACGATCACGGTTGCCAACAGCGGACCTGGCCCGGTGGCGACGGTCACGCTCACGGACGTCATGCCGGCCCAGATCCTCACCCCGGCCGTGACCTGCGCAGCCAGCGGCGGGGCGACGTGTCCCTCCGGTACGAGCCCGCTCGCAACGGGTGCCACGCTGACGCGCAGCATCACCAACCTGCCGTCCGGCGGCAGTGTGGTCTTCACCGTCAGCGGCGTAGTCGGCCCGACCGTCTCGTCGGGCTCAGTCGGCAACACTGCCTCGATCGCCGCCAGCCTCGACCGCGACACGAGCGCGACCAGCAATTCGTCCACCGCGACGTTCACCGTGTCCTCGCCCGACCTGCAGATGTCGAAGAACCGGGCACCGTCGAGCTTCGTGCCCGGCCAGGCCTTCGCCTACACCCTGCTCGTGACGAACGCCGGGCCGGGATCGGTCACCGGTGCCGTCATCAGGGACGCCACGATGACCAACTTCACCGGCACCACGTGGACGTGCGCCACGACGAGCGGTGGCGCGGTCTGTCCGCCCGCGTCGCCGAACACCGCGGCCGCACTTGCCGCCGGCATCACGTCGGGACTGATGCCGGCGAACTCATCGATGACCATCACGTTCAACGGCTCAATTCCCACGTCCGCCACAGGCAGCGTCAGCAACACGGCACGCGTTGACCCGCCGTCAGGCCAGAGCATCGTGGAGTCGAACACCGTCAACAACCAGGATACGAAGACTGATCCGATCACCCAGCCGGACATCTCCGTCGTCAAGGACAACGGTCAGACACAGCTCATCCCGGGCCAGGCTGTCACCTACACGGTGACGGTGCGCAACCTCGGCGCCACGACGGCCTCGAACATCGGTGTGACGGACACGCCACCCGCCTTGCTCATCACCGGGTCGAGCCCGTGGAGCTGTTCGGGCACGAGCTGTGTGTCGGCGGGAACGGCTCGCAATCTGAGCGTCACCCTCCCCACGCTGCCAGCCGGAGCGACCGTCGTGTACTCGATGGCGGCCACCGTGTCGTCGACGGCGGCGGCCGGCAATCTCACGAACACCGCGACCATCACGTCGGTCACCGACCCGAACGCATCGAACAACACCGATGACGACATCGACCCCGTCGTCCACCCGGACCTCGGCGTCACCAAGACCGACGGCGTCTCGATCGTGTACCCCCGCTACACGGGTGCCTACACGATCGTGGCGAAGAACTTCGGACCCGGACCGATCACCGGGGCGAAGGTCACCGACACGATCCCGACCGGGCTCACCAACGTCACCTGGACCTGCGCGGCATCGTCAGGTGCATCCTGCACCGCATCGGGAACCGGTTCGATCAGTTCGTCGCTGGTCAACCTGCCGGTGAACGCCACGGCGACGTTCACGGTGAACTACACGGTTGCCGACAGCTTCTTCGGAACGATCATGAACACGGCGTCGATCGCGCCGCCGACCGGGTTCACCGACCCGACGAGCTCGAACGACTCGCAGACCGACATCAACACCAGCACCAGGGCGAACCTGTCGGTTGTCAAGGACGACGGCCTCGCCGAGGTCTGGCCGGGCCGCACCTACTCGTACTCGATCGTCGTGTCGAACGCCGGCACGGTGCCGGTGACAGGGGCCACCGTCGCCGATTCGATCCCGACACAACTGCAATCGGCCACGTGGACCTGCAGCGGTTTGGGCGGTGGCACCTGCCCGGCGAGCGGATCCGGTTCGATCAGCACGTCCGCAGTCAACCTGCCTGTCGGTTCGTCAGTGACGTTCGTCCTGACCGCCACGGTGAAGGACATGGCGACCGGCTCCGTCACGAACACGGCGACGGTGGCGGTGCCGAGCTACACCGACGATTCCGCCCTCGCCAACAACACCGACGATGACATCGACCTCATCACGCTTCCCGACGTGGTCGTCACCAAGGGCAACGGGGTCACGGCGCTGACCGTCGGCTCGTCGACGACGTACACCATCACCGTCAAGAACAAGGGACCGGGTCCGGCCAACAACATCGCCATCTCCGATGTCATGTCCACGAAGTTCAATGCCGGAAGCATCACGTGGAGCTGCTCGGTCGTGACCGGAACCGGCTCGTGCAACGGCGGGGGTGGCACCGGTGACATCTCGAGGACCATCAGCCTGACGGCGAACGCACAGATCAACTTCATCGTGACGGGAACGGTCTCCACGAGTGCCACCGGATCGCTCGTCAACACAGTGACGGCAACACTCAGCCTTCCCGCTGACCGCGACACCACGTCAAGCGGGTCGGAGAACACCGCCACCGATACCGACACATTGAATCCGATCGTCACGACAACGACCACCACGATCGCCACCACGACCACCAAGGTCTTCGGCGGCACATGATCGGACGTCGGCTCACCTCGTTCGCTCGAGCCTCTCGGAAGCGACGACACCGCAACTGCGGGGTCGCCGGGATCCGGGGTTCTCGAACCGCGTCCGCGAAGCGCGGGAACGAGCGCGGCGCCGTGGTCGTCGAAACCGCCCTGATCGCACCGTTCCTGTTCTTCCTGATCTTCCTGATCATCGAGACCGGGCCACTCTTCATGCTCTGGTCGTCGACGAAGCACTCTGCCCAGGAAGGCGCCCGCATGGCGACCGTGGCCGGACAGACCAGCACCGCTGACTACAGCATCCTCAAGGCCATGGCGACGCCGCTTGTGCCGGTCGGCAATCGCCTCGACTACGTGATCGTGTTCCGGGCCAAGGACCTCTACGACAAGGTCCCCCCGGAGTGTGTCGCTGCGGCCGACGCGGCCATCGCCGCGAACCTGTCGGCGGACGAACCCATCGGCTACTTCAAACGCGCTGACAGCGGGCTCACCATGACGACCGGCAGCGATCAATCGGCGATGGCCGGGTTTGACTGGACGAAGGCCCGGCCGACGGTGGCGTGCAACGTCTACCGACTCGGAACGCTCACCCAGCCGGAGAACAGGTTTCAGTACAACTCCACCGGCAGCCCGCTCAGCCTGGACCGTTTCTGGCCGGCGTCCTATCGCAATGACACCATCGCCGCCCGTCAGGACTACGCCGGCGTCTACGTGCAATCGCGCTACACGTCAATGACCTCGCTTATCAAGGGCCGCAAGATCGCCCACACCTACGTGGGTGTCATCGAAGCCTTCACGGTCCGGTCGTAGAAATGCGCCGAAGAAGTCCCCTCCGAGCACGAGCTGGCGCGGCGTTCAACCCGGCGGCCCAACGTGTCGATGACCCGTCCATGCGTAGCCGTCGACGAACGCGACGACATCGGGAATCCGGCATCGTCATGGTCATCACCGCCCTAATGTTCCCACTGCTCATCATGTGCGTGGCGTTCGTCGTCGACGTGAGCATGTTCTTCTTCAAGAGCATCCAGGTGCAACGCACCGCGGACGCGGCCGCGCTCGCCGGCGTCACCCGAATGCCGCGCACCGTCGACGCAGTGAAACTCGCCAGAGAAACAGCCCGGCTCAACGGGTACGACAACGGCAAGAACGGCGTGACCGTGACGATCGCACCGCCGCCGGACACCAACAAACGTCTGCGGGTGACCATCGTCGACAAGTCGACTCCGCTGTTCTTCGGCACGACGCTCCTCAAGAACTGGAAGATCCAGAAGACTTCGGTCGCCGAATACGTCTCGAACATCCCGCTCGGGTCCAAGGAAAATGCCATCGGCACGGGAACCCTCACCGACTCCGGGCCGGCGCAGGGTTTCTGGCTCGCGATCTCCGGTCCCTGCGCTCCGAAGGAGGCCGGCGATCAGATCGCCTCGCGCTACGACGGCACCGGCGTGCGCCGTGGACGTTTCGACGCCACCACCGACGCCGTACGCAACAACGCCATGATCTGCGACTACAACAAGAGCGAGAGCGATCCCGCCCGCGCTCCCTATCCACTGGAACCCGTGGTGCTGAACAAGCCGACCGTGAGTGAGCTGCAGGGGAGCTACCTGACCCGCCTGCGCGACCACGTCGGAAAGGCCCGCGACGACCGCAACGTCCTCTCGGCCGGCCACTTCCCCGCCCTCTCGCTCAACCGAGACTGGGACCCCGAGGGGTACAACTACATCGTCGACGTCCCGTGCCGTAACGCCGTCGACCCGACCAGCCCGCCACCGCCGCCGTGCGACGGTCCCGATCAGCAGTTCGCCAACGACGCCAGCACGGCCGGCAAAGAACTGGTCATCCAGGTCTACGACCCGGTGTTCAACCCCAAATCGGTCCAGTCGTGGCTGGCCGACTCCGCCCCGACCGCCGCCAACCCCGATCTCTATGGCATCCCCGACGACCTGCCGCCCCAGCCGACGCCGTGCGCGGCGGCCACGCCGGCCGGGTGCACCGTCGACACCGGGGCCGGCAACCCTCGACCCGACACCGTGCGCGTCACCACCCGCTTCACCGTCTACGGACCGGACCTCACCCCTCTCGACTATTCCGACGACGACCCGGTGAAGATCTCCGAGCAGGATTACGGCTCGTGCGTCCTCGCGTACGACACCCCGCCGACCTACGCTGCGCCGGTCGACAGCCAGGACGTGAACCCGGACGCGCAGTGCGCCTCCGCTGCCGGCCGTTGGGTCACCATAGCCCGGGTCTCCTCTGGCACTCTGGCCCAACGGGGCCGCTTCCGGATCAACGTGCGCACGCTCACCTCGGTGGACAGCTTCGGCTCCAACTCCTTCGCCATTCGCAGCTTCTTCGACGTTCCCGCATCGTCGACCTGGCAGGCATGCAGCGCCGTTCCGCTGTTGGCGTGTGCATCGGTATCGGGCGACTCGTCAATGAGCGTGTTCGCCACGGCCCCTGCGATCAAGGAGTTCTACCTGGCGAAGCTGGCGCCGGCGGCCATCTATCGCGGCAAGACCGTCATGGTGCGTCTGTGGGACGCCGGTGAAGGCGGCAGCAGCCTCCAGGTGCTCCGGCCGAAGTCCGGACTGGAGACATGCGACTACGGCTCCTGGGTCAACCCGGACACGTCGGTGATCCTCGACTACTGCACCCAGAAGATCAGCTGGGCGATTGGACAGACCGGTATCAACCAATTTGCCGACCCGACCAAGGCGCTCAAGGACACCGGGAGGGCGCTCGGCGACGTCTGCGACAACAAGGGACAACCGGACGTGTTCTCGCTCCCGATCGCCGGCGACCGCAACGGCATCGAGACCAACAACCTGACTCCGCCGGCGATCTGTGCGTCCGCCGTTCCCCAGGAGATCTACGACAGCCGCAACGGGCCGTACGACACGACCCGCGGCAAGTTCAACGACCGCATGGTCAACATCAAGGTCAACGTGCCGAGCACCTACGGGTGCGACCCGACGATCACGGCAACGTGCGTCGAACTCGCCTCGCTTCCCAACGGTGGCTGGTGGAAGATCAAGTACATCCCGTCCAAGGACGGCCTCGGCAACTTCAAGCCGATGACCGACCGCTCCACCTGGACCGTCGAACTCCTCGGCGAACCCGTCCACCTCGTTCTCGACGAGTAGCCCGGCCAGTATTCCGCGGCGTTGGGAGAGAGGTTGCCCCCATAAATGGGGGCCAAACACCTCCCAACGCCCTTGGGAGGTGTTTGGCCGCATCGCGCCGCGTCCGGCGAGACGCACCGACGTCGCGTTCCACCACAACGGTTGTCACACGACCCGGTCGCGCCCGTAGAGTCGAGGCCATGTCGCTTCTCGAGGCTCCCACCGACGCACCGCCCACCGCCAAGGCCCGACCGGACAAGGCCCATTGGGCTCACCTGTGGGATGAGGTCATCACCTCGGGCCTGTGCACCGGCTGCGCCGGATGCGTCATCGCCTGCCCCCACGACGTCCTCAGCTACGACGACACCAACGGCGTGTACCGTCCGTTCCACCTCGAGGCGGAGGGCGGCCCGGGCGGATGCGGTCACGGTGACCGTGGCTGTACGAGTTGCACGCGGGCGTGCCCGCGGTTTCGCTCCTGGGAAACCGAAGTCGACGGGTTCCTCTTCAAGCGTGACCGGGCTGACGAAGAGGTCGAGGGAGTCTCGAAGGACATCATCCTCGCCAGGGCCACCGAGAAGTACGTCCTGGACAAGGGCCAGGACGGCGGCCTGGTCAGCGCCATGCTCATCTTCGCCCTCGAGAAGGGCTACATCGACGGCGCCCTGGTCAGCTACCTCGAGGGCGACGGGTCGACGTGGAAGGCGATCCCGGGTGTCGCCCGCACGCGCGACGAGGTGATCGCCGCCGCCGGCAGCCGCTATACCTACTCGGCCAACACCATGGCGTACCCCCAGGCGCTCGAGATGGGTCTGGAGAAGGTGGCACTCGTCGGCATGAGTTGCATGAGCTCGGTGCCGCCCGTCATGGGTGCGCGCAAGGCCGGCAAGATCACGAAGAAGTTCGCACTCAACATCGGTCTGCTCTGTTCGAAGACGTTCGACGACGCCATCTTCGAGGAGCTCTTCGAGGCGAAGTACGGGCTGAAGAAGGCCGACATGGTGAAGATGAACATCAAGGGCGTCTTCCAGATCTGGATGAAGGACGGCAGCTACCACGAGGTCAACCTCAAG